>NZ_JBZNBU010000062.1:0-6280 GCF_058530065.1 Waterburya sp.
GTCAGACAATATCTAGATCGGGTTACTAAAGAAGATCGAATAAAAGATTCCAGTTCGGCAATTGTCAATGTGCCAACCCAAAAAAAAACCACTCAAATTCAAGCCCCACAAAAGAAGGAAGCCATCGCAACTGCTGAACCAGAAAATAAGGCGATCGCGCCTCAGAATTCGGCAATTGTCACTGCAACTCCCCCAAAATCTTCATTAGCTGAAGTAGTTGAAGAAAGAGAAGAAAAGAAGGAAGCCATCGCAACTGCTGAACCAGAAAATAAGGCGAGGGCGCCTCAGAATTCGGCAATTGTCACTGCAACTCCCCCAAAATCTTCATTAGCTGAAGTAGTTGAAGAAAGAGAAGATTGGTCGGCTGCAACTAAAGATTTGATGGATGCCCTACCCAGAGTTTGGACTAGGGGTTTATTATATTTTCTGGTAATTGGTACGGGGATTATTTTACCTTGGTCGGTATTGACCAAAGTAGACCAAACAGGCAGTGCGAGGGGAAAATTAGAGCCCAAAAATAGAGTAATTCAATTAGATGCCCCTGTAGGAGCAAAAATAAAAGAAATCAACGTCAAAGAAGGAGAAGAAGTAAAAAAAGGCGCGATTTTAGCCGAATTAGGCGCGGAAATAGTTAGTTCTGAACTAGAGCAATTAAAAGACAAGCGATCGGGTTTAATGCAGAGATTGAGCCAGCTAGAACTAAGACAAGATCGAGCTAAAGCCTCGATCGATATTATCAATCAAGAAAACAGTTCGCGATCGCGCGAAAATGACTCTCAACTAGCTCAAGCACAGCAAAATTTAGATACCCTCAAAGCTCTGTATGAATCTCAAAAGAGCGAAAAATTCGCCCAAATCGAACAGGTAAAACAAGAGATCAACTCCAGTATTGCTGCCCGCAAACAAGCAGAATTAGCCCTCAAGGGTTCTCAAGAAAGAGCCAAACGTCTTGAAGCGGCTTTTAAGGAAGGAGTAATCACCCAAGATCGATTTTTAGAAATTCAGCAACAAGCCGAAGAAAATCAAGAGCGTCTAAATCAAGCTAATTCAGCAGTAGAACTGGCTCGCTCTCGTTTAAAAGAGCAAGAAAGCAGTTATGAAAATTTAATTAAAAACTCCGATTCCGAAATCAAACAGGCTAAGTTGAGAGTAGAAGAAAGAAGAAATAATAATCAAGCTGGTGTTTCTTCAGCCCAAAGATCTCTGATTCAAGCGGAAGAAGAGTTGCAAAGTGTAAAATCAGAAATTGTTGCGGTAAAAACTGAATTAGCTCAAACCAATAAGCAGATCGAATCGAGTCAGTTTCAATTAAAACAACGACAAATACATGCCCCCGATGACGGTACGGTATTCAATATCGCAGCCAGGGGTGAAGGTTCGGTAATTCAACCAGGAGAAACAGTCATTGAGATTGCCCCCCAGGGTTCGGAATTAATCCTTAAAGCGCAGATTCCCCCTACCGATAGTGGATTTTTGGAAAAAGGAATGCCTGTTAAAGTTAAATTCGATGCCTATCCTTTCCAAGACTATGGAGTGAGTGAAGGGCAATTAATTTCTATATCTCCCGACTCGAAGGCGATAGAGACACCCCAAGGAATACAAGAAGTATACGAACTAAAAATAGAATTAGATCGACCTTATATTTTAGATGGGGAGAAGAAAATTACTCTAACTCCAGGTCAAACAGCCACTGCGGAAGTTATTATTCGTCAGCGTCGCGTCATTGATTTCTTCCTCGATCCCTTTAGAAAGTTACAAGAAGACGGGGTGAAGTTATAACTTCACTCATAACCCATAACCTATAACTAAACGGAACAAAATATTAAGAACGAGCATCAGATTAGTATCGAGAATCGATGTTCGTTTTTTATTGTTAATTTTTAATTATCCATTGTCCATTTAAAAACTTGCATATCAAATTTAGCCAGAACATAATCATCAATCGACCGACAAAAACTATTATTTATCTAACTATCAAAACTATGTATCACAAACTTTTATCTTTAAGTATTGCTACTGGTATTCTCATTCCCAATATTGTTTTGGCAGAACAAACAGTTATTCAACGAGGAAGTACTGGTGCTACTGCCATTGGTAATAACAATCGCGCTCAAAGTACATTAAATCAATCGACTAGTCAAAGTCAAAATAGTTCTAACCATTTATTTGGAACAAGACAAACCAGCATTCAGCAGGGAGAAAGTGGTGCTGTTGGGGTAGGTAATGACAATTCGGTAACTAATAGAATTTATCAAAATAGCACTCAAAGACAAGATGGCAGTTATGGCAGCAATCAAAACGCCGAACAAAATGCCACCAGTCGCGGGGAAGCAACAGGCGATCGCAATCGCATTAGTAACACCACCAGACAATACAATCGTCAAAACAGATGGAGTTATTAATTCCAATCCTCTAGAATGGTATAAATCACGGGAACTACAATCAGGCTTAATAAAGAAGAAGCAATCAAACCGCCAATAATTCCTACCGCCATTGGTTGTCGTAATTCTGCCCCCGCACCCCAACCCATCGCAATGGGCAACATCCCTAAAATAGTAGAGAAGGTAGTCATCACAATCGGGCGCAGGCGCAACACTCCTGTTTTGAGGATGGCTTCGGTACGATTCATCCCCTGTTTGCGGAGTTGATTGGTATAGTCGAGGAGAAGAATGGCATTTTTATCTAGTAAACCCAGTAGAAAGATTAAGCCAATCAGGGAAATCATACCAAAATCGCTTTGAGTAATTAACAGTGCCAACATCGCCCCCACGATAGAGAGGGGAAGGGATAAACCAATAACTAAAGGTTCTAACCAACGGCGAAAAGGTAAATAAAGTACTACCAACATACAGATGACTGCCAGGGTCAGAGTTACGGCAAATTCTCCTAATATTTTCTGCGAACGGGCAGAATCGCCTTCTAAATCGAATCTAACTCCAGAAGGAAGAACTTTACTAGCGATCGCTTGAGCCTGTTCTGTAGCATCGCCTATTCCCCTAGCTGCGGTGAGGTTGGCATTGATATAAACTACTCGTTGGCTATCTAGATGAATAATTTTAGTTAAAGGTTCGTCTGCACCGTCAATCCGCACATCTTCAAACCCTGATAGTCGTTCGATTTCGTTTTTAAACGCAGTCGCACTTTCTCTTAAGAGATCTAGATCTTCTCCTTCGAGGGAAACTTTAAAGGAAGGATCTTCCCCTGTTTCTACAAAGGGAATGTCTTCAACGCTAATAATTACCTGGGGGATTTGGGGAAGTTGCTGTCTGATTTGTGCCTGTACTTGAGAGGTGGTGAGATTGCGATCGCTTTTGAGTTTGATATAGATTTGTCCTTTATTTAATTCCCCTCTAATCCCTGCGATGGTATAAACGGATTCTACATCGGGATGGTTGAGGATTTCTGTTTCTATCTGTTGGGCTACTCCGATAGTTTTGCGGAGTAAGATTTTTTCGGGCGATCGCGCTATATTTTTTAACCAGCTAAATGATGATTCTGATTGGGTTTCAGAAGGGGGATTGATAGTCGGGCGGCTGGTGATTTTAGGTAGAGGGGTAGTATAGACGATTTTAAATTCGCCCCGATCTAGTTGGGGAACAAAACCCTGGGGAATCAGGGGAATCAGAGCAATTCCCGCCATAAAACTAGCAATAGCAATCCCTATAACTGCTTGGCGATGGTTTAACGCCCATTGCAATAAATTACGATAATTGTTGGTAAAAAATCCTAATTTGTTTTCTGTCTGGGAGATATTTTGCTCGATCCGCAACCAATACACCGCCAAAACGGGGGATAAAGTACGGGCTGCTAAGAGAGAAGTTAGCACTGCTGCGGAAATAGTCATGCCGAAAGGACGGAAAAATTGCCCTAAAGTACCTCCCATTAAACCAATGGGTAAGAAGACAGCAACAATAGTTAGAGTCGAGATAGATGCAGTCAAACCAATTTCGCGAGTAGCGGATAGGGCGGCTTGACGGGAAGTTTCACCCTCTTCCAGATGACGCATGATGTTTTCCACTTCCACAATCGCATCATCGACAATAATTCCGATCGCTAGTGCTAAAGCCAACAGGGTAAGAGTTTCTAGGTTAAACCCTGAGATCGCCATCACAATAAAAGTCCCCAACAAAGAAATAGGTATGGCGATCGCTGTAATTAAAGTAGCTCTAAAATTACGTAAAAAGGGAAAAATCACCAAAATAGCTAGTGCCACCGCACTTAATAAAACTTCGACAGTGGCTTTGGTAGCTTCGCGAATATAACCTGCGGGAGTTTCGGCGAGGGTTAAGGTTATTTCGGGGAAGTCTTGTTGTAGTTGAATAACTCTATTTTCAACTCTTTTAACTACTTCGAGGGTATTGGCATTGCTCTCTTTAATTACCTGAAAAGCGATCGCTCTTTCACCATTAAAATTAATCAGAGTATTGCTATTAGCTGTGGGAATATCTACATTAGCATCTTCTTGACTGACACCTAAAACATCGACTCTTTGTACTCCTGTTTCCTTGGCAATTACTGGCACGATTTTATTAGTAACGATCGTCTTTAAAGCTTCGGGATTATCATTGCGATCGGTAACTACATAACTAATGGCAGAAGTTTCGTTCAAATTAAAAGGAATTAATTCAATCTCCGTATTCCCTAAAGCCAAGCGATCGATCTTATTAGCAATCTCTTCCGTAGCATCTTTAATATTAATATTCGTATCCAACAAAATACTAATTGCCGTTTGTCCCCCATAAGTCGAAGAAAATAACTGCGCCAAACCATTAATATCGGTTAATGCTGCTTCCAAAGGTTCTGTTATTTTGGCTTCCGTCTCCAAAATTGAAGCGGTTTCAGTTTGGGCGCGAATTACTACTACGGGAAAGTTTACCGCAGGAAAAAGAGAGTATTTTAAAGAACTAAAAGCAAAAATACCAGCTACAGCGATCGCTAGCCAGAAACAGACTGTAATGCGAGAATATTTAATTGCCAGACGGGAAACATTTAACATTTAACTTTTGGGAGTTTGGGGGGCTATAAGTCCCATGCCATAATCTTCGATTTGGCGTTGAGACGGGACTGATAAATACCTGGGGAAACCCCCAGTAACAGCCCCTTATCCATGGACACCCCAAGCTAATTATAATGGCTTGATGCCTTTGTAATAGGTAAACGTAGAGGTGTATTTGTTGATGAGGTTGACCATAGAGGAATATCGGATAAATCGCAAGTTTGCCCTAATTGTTGGAGTGCAGTAAAAAAAGAACTCAAAGATAGAGATCGTATCTGTCATGAATGTGGCTACGGACTGCATGAACCAATAGATAGAGACATTGCTTCAGCACAAGAAATATGTAACCGAGGCATAGAAAAGCATAGTACCCAGGGACTTTGGGGGAAGGAAATTGGCTATCAAGTCGGGCTGTCGGGGGCATTTTGCCTAGACAAGTGGCATAGGATAGCAACACCCAACAGTGATGTTGGGAAGCCCGCGCTGTCATCTTCGATTCAGCGGGAGGATGTCACGCAAGTTCAAAATTCAAAAATTTACGAATTAGGCCAATAGTAACAGCAGGTAGTTCTAGTTGTGGTGTGAGACCAACTTCTTCTATTTCTTGAAAAACCTTAATCGCAGTCGGGTTCATGGCTGCCAGACGTCTTCCAATCTCAGGACCTGTAAACTGGGATTTTTGACCCCAAATGATAGCAGTAGGAATCGTCAGTTGTTCGATATATTGAGATAGATCGAAACATAAGTCTCCTCGCACGAAGGAAAGGGCACTATATTCGGCATTCGGTTGCTGCGCCGATTCCAAGTAAGCTGCTACTATTTCCCCATAGACTCGTTCGGGTTTAGCAAACTGACGCTGTTCCAAAAAATTACGAATTCCTAACTCATTAGCGACACCAAAATCATAAATAAAGCGATCCAAAATCGGCGTGCTAACTAGTTGGGCAAAGAAACTACGGGTATAATTTTCTCCAAAATCCGAAAGTCCAGCTGGTGTAGTGAGAATCAAGGATTTAAACAACTCAGGACGAGAGATTGCTATTCGGATAGTGAAAGCGGCTGTCAGAGATGAAGCAATAACTGTTGTTGGTTCTTCGCAGCTTTGCTCTAGAAATTCCGTAATGCTAGTTAAGTAATCATCAATCCGATAATTACGGTCTAAATGAGATGAATTACCCCAGCCAATTAAATCTGCTGCCAAAATACGATATTCACTGGCAAAAGCTGGATAAACTTTAGACCATTCATAAGCTGAGGAGCCGCCCCCAAAACCGTGGAGAAATA
>NZ_JBZNBU010000063.1:0-10065 GCF_058530065.1 Waterburya sp.
TAAAGGTAAAGTGGCATTAATATCAAATAAACCGCCTTCAGCTTCAGCAGCAACATCAGCTGCCGCTAAAAAAATAGTCCAATATGTCATTGTATTTAACCCTGTTTTTTTTGCCTAGATTAGTAACCAAATACTAATTTTTAAATCGAATTAGTGGAGACATTCTTTGGCTTAGAATGCTCGACGGTTTGTTGGCTATAAATCTTATGTTGATAGGGCGTAAATTCCATAGCCTAAACTATAAAACGCCCCTAATATAAATTGTCCGCCCGAACGATATCAGATTTAATAGGGTTCGGGCAGCAAAAAATCTCTTAGGAGAAGGGGTTAGCAAATAACAATACTAAAGATACTACTAGACCATAGATAGTTAACGCTTCCATAAACGCCAAACTAAGAAGTAGAGTACCGCGAATTTTACCTTCTGCTTCGGGTTGACGAGCAATACCTTCTACAGCTTGACCAGCAGCATTACCTTGACCGATACCAGGGCCAATTGCGCCTAGACCTACAGCAAGGGCAGCAGCGACGACAGATGCAGCAGCAACTAAGGGTTCCATGTTTTTTTTCCTTTTAAACTAAATGTGAGTTAACAAATAAATAAAACGATCGGCTTTTACGTGCGATCGCAAACTAGTAACTAGTCTGCGTGTATTGGGTGACGACCAACCCAATACCACCAACGAACATGACTATTCGTGGTGTTCCTCTAATGCTTCGCCAATATAGGCAGCCGCTAGAGTCGCAAAAATAAGTGCTTGAATCGCGCTTAAAAATAGTCCCAAAACCATCAACGGCAGAGGTACGAAAAGAGGAACGAGAAGTACCAATACAGCGACTACTAGTTCATCTGCCAGGATGTTTCCGAAAAGACGGAAGCTGAGGGACAAAGGTTTTGTAAAATCCTCTAAAACCTTAAATGGTGCAAGAATTGGCGTTGGTTCTAGATATCCCGCAAAGTAGCCCAAGCCTTTTTTCTTGATTCCTGCATAAAAATATGCCACAGAAGTCAATAAAGCCAAAGCAACTGTTGTGTTGATATCGTTGGTGGGTGCGGCTAGTTCGCCTTCGGGAATTTCAATCAATTTCCAAGGAACTAATGCCCCAGACCAGTTAGAGACGAAAATGAATAAAAACAAAGTACCGACAAAAGGTACCCAGTCGCGATATTCTTTTTCACCGATTTGGTCTTTTGCCAAACTCCTGATGAAATCCAGTACATACTCCATAAAGTTTTGCATGCCACTGGGAATTCTCTGGATATTTCTCGACCCCAAAAATGCAGCAATTACTAGAATGGCAATTACTACCCAAGAAGCCAGAAAAACTTGACCATGTAATTTTAAACCGCCAATCTCCCAATAAAAATGCTTGCCCACTTCTAGGGAAGCTAGGGGAAATTGTACGAGAGAATTAAAATTATTTAAAATTTCCATGATTGCGATTTGTCCCCAGATATCACGCTTTGCAGCCCGTTTATTCGATCGTTGACCGTTACCTTTTCTTTACTTATTTTCTGGCATTAGGGTTGTCTGTACCACGTAAAGAATAATGGCAACTTTGTAGGTCAAAAAACCGAGAAAAATGGGTACGATTTGCAATTGTTGCTGTTGTGTAGCAACTATAATTACACCAGCAATTAGAGCCAGTCTAGTCGATCCGACTCCCTTTTTTTGAGAGCCGATTTTTTCTACTTCTCTGGCTAACATTCCTAAATAGACTATGCCGACACAAGCTCCTAACAAGTAATTGAGAGAAGTGTTTAAGCTATAAGTTATCCATACAGAAACGAAGATTATCGCTGTAAGCCCCAGAGTTACCAGTAATAAGTTTTGCTTAAGCTGATAGTACTCTGACATGGAATTATCTACTATCGTAGATGATTCTGCCGAACTTCGATCTTCTTCAGTTGTCGATGTTGGTTCGATTTGATTGCTAGACAAGATTAGACAGTTTAAATCAACTTTGGCTCGTGCTTAATGTTATGTCTGGAGTTACAGTTTTTTGAGTTAAATTTATTGCCATTCAACAGAATATCAAAAAATATTATTTTTCTTTGATTTATCGTTTAATAGATAAATAATTGAACCCGCAACATACTGTTACCCTAGTCCAGACATGAAGAATCATATCACGCTCAAGTAACAATTATTAAAAATTTCTAAATCGAGTTTCTCGGGTAAAATTACCGCTCTTGGAGATAAAAACGATCGCGAATATTGAACCCATTGACTGTCTACAGTCAGTCTTAAAACTGATGTACAATAAGTTATTGACAAAAAAATCGCCTCCTCTCTTCTAGAAATCGGGCGATCGCTTTGAATTGTTGATCGAGCTACTGTTGGTTTATGCTTTACCGATTTTCAAAACTGCCATAAATGCCTCTTGAGGCACGTCAACAGTACCGATAGACTTCATGCGCTTTTTACCTTTGGCTTGTTTCTGCAAGAGTTTTTTCTTACGAGAGATATCACCGCCATAACATTTTGCCAAGACATCTTTACGCAAAGCAGGAATGTGTTCGCTAGCGATAACCTTCGCCCCAATTGCTGCCTGAATTGGTACTTTAAATTGATGGCGAGGAATCAATTCTTTGAGTTTTTCCGTTAAAGCTCGACCGACATAATAGGCTTTATCCCGATGGACGATAGTAGAAAGAGCATCTACAGGGTCTTTATTTACCAAAATATCTAGCTTGACCAAATTATCGCTGCGATAGCCGAGCATTTGGTACTCCATACTGGCATAGCCTTTGGTGCGAGACTTCATTTGGTCGAAAAAGTCGGTAACTACCTCTGCCAAGGGCAACTCATAAACCAAACAGGTACGGTTTTGAGTAAAGTATTTCATATCTTTATATACTCCCCGTCTGGTTTGGCATAAGTCCATTAAAGTACCGACAAAATTTTCGGGAGTAATGATTTCTACTTTAATATAGGGTTCTTCAATTTTTTCTCGTTTTTGGGGATCGGGAAGCAAACTAGGATTGTCAATTTCCATTATTTCTCCTTCGATGGTAGTAACGCGATAAATTACCGAAGGAGCAGTAGTAATTAGATCGAGATTGTACTCTCTCTCCAATCTTTCTTGAACGATCTCCATATGCAACAAGCCCAGGAAACCACAACGAAAACCAAAACCCATCGCGCTAGAAGTTTCTGGCTCGTAAGAAAGAGCAGCATCGTTAAGCTTGAGTTTATCTAAAGCATCCCGTAAATCGGGATATTGGTCGGAGTCGGTGGGGAATAAACCACAGAAAACCATTGGTTTTGCTTCTGTATAACCAGGTAAAGGTTCGGGGGCAGCAGCATCTACTAAAGTGATGGTATCGCCAACCCTAGCATCTCCCACTGCTTTAATGGCAGCAGCGAAATAACCTACTTCTCCCGCATGGAGTTCTTCTACTTCAACTTGAGTGGGAGCAAGAACTCCCAACTCATCTATAACATACTCTTTTCCCGATGCCATGAGGCGCACTTTATCGCCTTTTTTGACTTTGCCATCCATAACGCGAAAATAGACAATAACTCCGCGATAGGCATCGTAATAACTGTCAAAGATCAGGGCACGTAAAGGCTCGTCTACGGTGTCTGCTGGTGGGGGTACTTGTTGGACGATTGCTTCTAAAATATCGTCTACTCCCAAGCCGATTTTTGCTGATGCTTTAATAATTTCAGTGCAATCCAAACCAACTACATCTTCGATTTCTTGCGCCACGCGATCGCATTCTGCTCCAGGCAGGTCGATTTTATTGAGAACGGGGATAATTTCTAAATCGTTTTCGAGAGCTAGATAAACATTGGCTAGGGTTTGAGCTTCTACCCCTTGGGAAGAATCTACTACCAGCAATGCACCTTCGCAAGCAGCCAAGGAACGAGATACTTCATAAGAAAAGTCTACATGACCTGGAGTGTCAATTAGGTTTAAAACATAATCTTGCCCATCTTTGGCAGTGTAGTTCATTCTGGCTGCCTGTAGCTTGATGGTAATTCCTCGCTCTCGCTCCAAATCCATATTATCGAGGAATTGTTCTTTCATCTGTCTTTGTGCCACAGTACCTGTGTCTTGGAGCATTCGATCCGCTAGGGTAGATTTACCGTGATCGATATGAGCAATAATCGAAAAGTTACGGATACGAGAGACGGGAACGTCGGTCATAAAAATTCAGTTAGTTAAAAATATTTAAAAGTTTGCTTTGGTACGGTATTCTTGAAAGCTATTACAACTACAATTGCCAACCATTGCTTAAACTATTGTAATGTGCATTTTTACAAAAATTACGAAAGTAAAGCAAGTTAGACTGGAGTTTGGTTGATTTTGAGAAACTAAATCCCAACAGGTAAAATAAAAATAAATCCCACCTAAAACCTTTTATGAATGACGATTCCATTGCAGCAGAAAAATCTTCCTCATTTTCTCCACCAAACAAATCTTCTAACCAAGATCCCTCGCTTGGTTCGGAGATAGATTCAAGGAAAGTTAGAGTATCTATCGATTTAGATTCTGAGATCTTAGAACGGATCGGACACTTAACCAACAATCCGAGTAAAATCATCGAGACTGCCATCAAACAGTGGCTCAATGGCGAAAGAGATGGAGATACCGATCTAACCCGTACTTTTCGGCGCAATCCTCCCGTACCACCTCAAGGAGAATGGAACGATTAGCCAAAATAGGGTTAAAAGATCGAGAATATTGGGAATATTTAGAGTAAAGACTAAGCTAATTCCTCTTTGCTGTAATCTATAGGTTATAGTTTCAGGGAAGAGTTTGACTAAAACTCTGTCTTAGATTATCAAATCTAGTTAACTCCCTTGCCCATGCTCCCTAGGTTTAATCCAGAACAATCTAATAGCAATACCGTTATGTCAGCCAGTGAAATACAATGGCAACAATTGGGAGCAGAATTAGTTTTTACTCAAGATATTGCAGGTAACTACTTGTCTTTTTGGTGGGCAAAAGCAGAAAAATATGGCATTCGTGATGATTTCATCAGTCAGAAAGGCGATCTCCCTATTAGTTTATTTAATACAATTTTTACTCCAGTCGATCCCCAGGCTTATTTGGATAAAATCCGCAGGGTAATTAAACGTCGCCTTCCCGAGCAGTGTTATTGTTTGTTTAAATGCGGACAAGTTTCTCATTCTTTTGAGTTGGTCATTAGTCCCATACTTTCTACTAGTAAAGAACCACAAGCAGTATTGGTGATGGGACATTTGTTAGAAGAAGCAAAAATGTTTTCTTTTGCTCAAAATGAAGCTCCAGCAGCTATTTATAGTTACCAAAAATTGTTAGAGCAAGTGGTGCGTAAAATACGCCGTAGCTTGGATTTAGAAACTATTTATCAGCAAACGGTGAATAATGTCGGTGAGACTTTTGCAGCTAGTCGCTGTTTGATTTTGGCAAATTACGATAATATCTCTCAATTAGCTGTAGAAGCTGAATATTACTGCACCGATCTTTCCAATTCCATCACTGAATATCAAATTAATTGGCAAAGAGAAGTCCATTTACAACAAGCATTAGAATCTTCATCTCCCATAGCCATCGATTTTATGGAAGAAGATGTTTTAAATCGCAAATCTAGCTTGGTAGTATCGACAAATTATCATAGTGAAGATAATGTTTTAATTTGTCTGCAACAATGCGATCGCTATCGCCATTGGACGACGGCAGAAATGGAAATGCTCAAGGAGATAGCCGAACAAGTAGACGCAGCTATTTCCCTGGCTAAGTTATACCGCGAAGTCGAACAAGCCAGCATTCAAGCGGAAGAAGCCAACCGTCTTAAAAGTGATTTTTTAGCTAATACTTCCCACGAACTACGCACTCCTTTAAACGGAATTATTGGCTTTCTCAAGCTGTTGTTAGAAGGAATGGCTGACAATGCAGAAGAACAACAAGAGTTTATTGAAGAGGCTTATAAGTCTTCGATTCATCTGTTGAATCTGATTAACGATATTTTAGATATTGCCAAGATTGAAGCGGGCAAAATGGACTTGGAGTTAAGCGAAATCGAATTAGATGAGTTATTTCATAATGTTGATAATTTAATTCGCAAGCAAGCAGAACAAAAAGGTCTATATTTGCAGTTTAAATCTCCTGCTACCATGACTCCCGTAACTCTTTATGGCAACTATCAACGCTTGCTACAAGTAATGTTAAATTTGGTAGGAAATGGAATTAAATTTACCCAAGAAGGTGGTATTGCCATTGCTGCTGAAATTAATAATAAAAAAGTCGAATCTCAGGGTCGAGAATTGCCAGGAATGGTGAAAATTAGCGTTGCCGATACGGGCATTGGGGTATCTTTGGAAAAGCAAAATAAACTATTTGAAAATTTCTATCAGGTAGATGGTTCCCGTACAAAATCCTATGGCGGTACGGGTTTAGGTTTGGCAATTTCTCAAAAATTAGTCGAAGCAATGGGCGGTAATATTTCTTTTTACAGTATGGGAGATGGTTTGGGTTCGACAGTTACTTTTAGCGTACCTTTAACTCATTTGCCTGTAATTAAAACCGCACAGTCTGATAGATGATAGTTATTAGTTATTAGTTATTAGTTATTAGTTATTAGTTATTAGTTATTAGTTATTAGTCATTAGTCACTGAAGTTCTCGAAGAAAACAGTTAAAGTACCCTAATAATGCTAGGAATACTATCGATCGCCTCTAGTTTTTTGATTTCTGCCAGTGCTTGACGGAAATTCCCTTCTTTCACGTCATGGGTGACAACAACAATTTCGGCTAAATTACCTTGAAAACCGATTTGTACCACTGATTCTAGACTGACATCGTGGTTGCCAAAACTAATTCCCAAATGACCAATTACGCCAGAAACATCTTGGCAAAGAAAGCGAGCGTAAAAACGAGTTTCTACTTCAGCTAAAGGAGTCAATTCGCTAAAATGTTCGTGAGAACAGCGCAACAGAGGATCTAGTTTTTGATGGTTATTTCCAGTTTGCAAAATAGCCACAATATTGGCAATATCTGATACTACCGCACTAGCTGTCGCACCTTTACCCGCCCCAGGGCCGTACAACATTACTTGTCCGAGGGGTTCGCCTTCTACCAAAATGGCATTGAAAACACCATTAACATTGGCTAGAGGGTGTTCTTTGGGAACTAGGGTAGGATGAACCCTAACCTGTAAAGAATCATTCTCGGTATTAGCTTTAGCGATCGCTAATAGTTTAATAACAAAATCCAAATCTTCTGCATAATTAATATCTGTCGCGCTAATTTGACGAATACCTTCGCAAGAAATATCTTCTCGTTTGATTCTGCCGCCAAAAGCGATCGCTGCTAAAATAGCAATCTTATCGGCTGCGTCGTGACCGTCCACGTCGGCAGTGGGATCTGCTTCTGCATAGCCTAATTTCTGGGCTTCTGCTAAAACTTCCTCAAAGTCTGCCCCTGCCTCAGTCATTTGAGTCAAGATATAGTTAGTCGTGCCATTAATAATTCCAATTATCGTCTGGATGCGGTTTACCCCTAGAGATTGCTTTAAAGGCTTAATAACGGGAATACCACCACCGACGGCAGCTTCTAAGAGAACATAGACCCCTGCTTGGTTGGCAGCATTAAAAATTTCTTCTCCATGACGGGCAATGACCGCTTTATTTGCCGTCACAATATGTTTGCCATTAGCTATGGCTGTGAGAATTAGCGATCGCGAAGGTTCTAATCCCCCCAGCAATTCCACTATAATCTCAATTTCAGGGTCGGTAACAATTGCTTCCAAGTCAGTAGTCAAAACCCCTGTAGGTAGTTCTGGCGACCTCGGCTTAGTTAGCGATCGCACTCCTACTTTGGTTATTTCAATTTCCCGCAGCAAATCGTTCCTTCCCGCAGGATCGAGAATAATTTCTGCCGTACCCGTACCGACTGTGCCGTATCCTAATAAACCTATTTTAAGAGTCACAACTTTTTTTGTCCTGACTGTAATACCTTATCTAGATTAACGGTAATAGGGAATCTTGGCTAATGTAATCTGCGATCGAAAAGAATAATGGAGTTAAAAGAAAAAACAAAAATCCCCTCAAGAATAGAATTACCTTGAGAGGAAATTATTAAAGTGAATCGATGATTGGAGTTTGATAAAAGCTAAAAAACACTCACTTCTGAAGGAAAAGGTTGAGTTGGTGCTGGGGCAAAGGATGTACCGTCATCGGTGATTAAACCTAAATCATAGTTGCTAGGCAATCCATCGGCAGAAACTACACCCACAATATAGTCTCCTCCGTCGAGAATAGTTGCGATCGCCTCATCGGCTGTACCCACATTTTCCGAGCTAGCAATGAGTTGTCCTTGAAGATCGAACACTCCTAAATCTACATCAGCTTCGAGATTGACTAGAACAGCGGCAAAGAGGTTAGTTTCACTGATACTGAAATGATATAAATCGATGGCATCTTGTCCGCCAATAGTTTCTAAACTAGCAATTATATTATTATCTAATTCCCCAAAGCTAATTAATGTATCTATAGTGTCCCCAGGATCGCTAATGTCGTATAAAGTCCCGTTTTCTATACCAGTTGCGGTATCAAATACACCTACTATGTTAGGTCTGATTTCTGTGTCTGTTGCTGGTAAATATGCTGCGGTAGTGTTTGCATCTAAACTATTAAAGTTGAGAAAATTATCTGTAGTGTTAAAAGTGTCACTAACGCTAGCAAAGGTGAAAGAACCAGGGTTAAAGATTGGTGGTTGTACTCCAGGAGGAAGTCCGTTAACGATAAAAGGTGTTGCCAATCGACCAAATTGTATAAAGGCTTGAGTAAAAAGTAATTCTTCTAGGAAAAAATTGGGGGAATTAACGCTGACAGGAAAGTTATTGAGGCTTTGACCGATAGCTAGTACTTGAGAAAAAGGAACTTGGGGAATAAGCATGATTTTAAATCCTTAATTAAGATTTTGTTTTCTTCTGTAGTTACTTATTTATGAATTAAATAAGGATATGCAAAAAATAATTTCTGGGAAAAAACTAATAATTAATTTGTAGGTTTTTAATGGCAACACTGCGCTCTTTAATTTGTTGCTGCAACCATTGTTGAAATTGCTCGTTTAACAAACGTTGATAGGTCAAACGGTCTAATTGGGCTGAGATTACCTTGTCAATTCTCACAATCGCCATACCATCAGCAGTAGGACAGGGAGGAAGCAATGTTCCTGGTGTTTGGTTTCTGAGTAATTGAGCAAATGCAGAGGGTAAAGAACCAAATTCTGTGGGGGCAACCATCCCATCGGTGTTGGCTGCTAAACCTTCAGAAAATTGCTGGGCTAGTTCGCTAAAAGTTTGTTCTTTTGCTTGAAGGCGAAAGTATATTTCTTGGGCTAGATGTTTGTCTTTGGTACTAATAATTGAAAATCCTACTTTATCTAATTGAGCTTTACGCTTCATGAAATAGGCTTCTGTGGTGTGACTCCACTGTTGATGCTTAAATTTCTCAATTTTTAGCTGACGAATTGCTATTTCTTGTCTATCTGTCTCACTCATTCCTCTGATAGCTGCCCATTCTGCCCTTTGGGCTGGGGTTTGAATGCCGTTTTGTCTCTCGAATATTTTGTCAGCATTAGCAATTTCTTCAGAGGTACATTCTATAGATGCGATCGCCTCATCGATAATGCTTTCTTTGATTAGTTGAGGCAACATTTGATAGCGTGTCAAGCGAGGAATAATGTCCCAAGCTGTAATGGTTTCGGTTTGAGATTGAATTGCTAAAGTCATTTTAAATATCTCCCATTTTTATTGCTTGTTGGAGATATTTATTTCTCAGTCAAATTGGGGTATGCAAAAAAGACCAATTTATTGAAAAGCTTACTCTACATTGATTTCGTTAGGAAGTTGGGAAATAAGACATTCAATCGCGGAAAAATTTCTTAGGGTTATTTTAGAGAATTGGTATAAAGAATTTTATCTATTTACAGCAGTTTTCATCTAAGTCAGGTACAGAATAGATCGTTTTAAGGCGCAAAGGACATTCGTGTGTCCGCATGCAGGCAGGGGGTAGCCCTAAAGGACTAGTTGCGGCTAACTAAACGCCTTACTTTCGGTCGAGGCAGA
>NZ_JBZNBU010000064.1:0-8990 GCF_058530065.1 Waterburya sp.
TAAAGCTTATTTGTATTACAAGCAGCGATTAAAAACCCTTCGGGCGGGCGTGGAATAAGATTTGCCAGACACCAGCATTAGTTGCGGTAAACCACGGGCATTACTGCCCGCTAAAAACTAAGAACTAAATACTAAAGACTAAAGACTATTCTCTTCGAGTAATTCTCTTATCCCGAACTCAGGTTATCCTAAGTGTAATTTGTTCCAGAATCTGAAGACACGCCTGGGCAACGGTTTAATTATGTTCGGCATTGACATATTGGAATAAAGAACCACAAGCGATGCGAGTGCGCTGGGCTGCTTGACTCCAAATTTTAAATGCAGTTGTTTCTACATCTTGTCCGTTAGCAACTAGCATCTTAGAAAGTACGCTGGCAGGAATAAAAGACCAAAAAGAACAAGACTCTAGCATATATGGCTCTTGAGTCTCTTCGTGGATGCGGAAGTCATAGAGGGAATAGTCGCGACAGCCTAAAGCACGATGGGCTTTTTTGACGGCTTGACTTAGTTTGAGTTTTAGTTCTGGACTAATTTCCGATGGACAAGCGATGTTTACTGGTTGTCTCACCATTTCTCCATTGTCTTTAGTTCCTAATTTGTTATCCAAAGTCCGAATCGGATTTTCTTTGGTCAAGAGGTATTCCATTGCTGGCAATACTTCTAGTTTGCCATCAACTTCGATCGCGCCAACTCGCAATTCTCTACCAGGGATGTATTCTTCAATTAGTAGCACTTCGTCGTATTTGAAACCTGTTTCTAGTGCTGATGTTATTTCAGATTCTTCTCTAACTAGAGTAATGCCGACGGAATTATCTTCGGAGTTAGGTTTAACTACAAAAGGGAGTTTCATGGTCAAAGTATCCCCTTGTCTCAATAACTGTGCTTCAGCTACTCTGACTCCTTCGGGGGCAACAATGTTGCGAGTGTGAGATTTGCTGGTAGCGAGGGCGATGGAATTGGCTCTAGTGCCGACTACGGGAATATTGAGTAAATCCTCAAAAAATGAGCGATAGCTAGTCATACCAGGGAAACAAAACATATGGGGCACGACTACATCAACCTGGGGTAACTGAGAAATAGCTACCTGGAGAGAGATTTTTTCTCCTAATTCAGTTAAAGACGAGCCTAATTGCCAGAAGCCATCGGGATGTACCACAGCATAGTAGACGGTTACTCCCCCAGGTTGTACTACTTCTTGGGCATATAAAACAGATAGCTTGTAATAAAAATCGGAAACCGCAGAACCTACTAAATGTAGAACTTTAAGAGTAGGGCGATCTTTTAAAGAGGGTAATTTATCGGTGGATATAGTTTTAAATGTAGTCATTTTGTTAATTGTTGATTATTGATGGGCAGAGGAAAATTAGCTTTTTTAAGAGAGAAATAAAATGTTAAATCAATAAAATAGCTAGCAACCATATTTAATTAATAATGAATTTTTTTGCTCGATCTCAATTCCGAAAGGAGCAATTACTCATGATTATTAATCGAGCGATCGTTTATATGAATGGTAAATTACTGACATAATTTTTCTCTGGATTACATTGCAATCTATCGGGAATTGTTAAAGCACCAGGCTCAAATTTATTTGAGGTAAATATCCATTTTCTTAATCTACAAGACCAGTGATAAATCAGATATTCACTATCTTGTTCTAGAACTAAGACTGCGTGTCTAAGTCCCGCGCCTCCATCTCCGTTAGGTTTATTCCATGCAGTCAAAGGCGTTAAGTCTAGCCAAGACTTTAATGGTTTTCTATTGGATTGAATGCAATATTTAATGTCAGGATTATTTATTTGGGAAATAACATTTTTAGTTTGTTTGATCGCCAAGATAGGAAAAATTAGATTGATAACCATTGCTAAAGCTATGGAAATAGCAAAGCTATAGATAAAAGTCGAAACTTGTTTTTTACTCAAACGACCGAAATTAATGCGATCGCTTTTTTGAACGATAAAACCAACCAAAATAGTTAAAGCGATGCCTAAAATGACAACCCCATAAGCTTGCCATGCTGGTTGATACCTATGCCAGAATTTTGTCAGGAATAAATAGCTGTTGAATAGCTCTCTTTGAAAATTTACTAGTTCGTAGTTTTTAGTTTTTAGTTCTTAGTTTTTAAAGTTTAATTATAATTTTCAATGATTTAGTCTCCTCCTATTTCGACTAATTTGCCAATATTGAAATCGATTTTCACCCAACCTTGGAGGCGAAGTAAATTACCGAGCAATAATAGGGGAATTTGCCAGTTATGGAGCATTAAAAAGGGTAAAGGGTCTTCAGGAGTTAAAATTGCGTCAGTTCCTTTGGTTACCTTGTTAAACCAAGTTGTTAAATCTTTTAAAGATCTAATTTCTAAGAACCGCCACAGTTCGTGATAAGTCCAGTAGGTTGGTTTGCTGTTGGGTAAAGGAGTTATAGGTGCTTCTCCTGGCACGCCATCGGTTAGATAGGCATTGGCTACTCCTGGATGGTCGTGAAACATAGTGATTGCCGAGTGGAGACGGGGATTGCATTCGATGGGATATACAGTACCGTCTGGGGTTTGAATCATGTCAAAACAAATTTGCCCCGTCAGATTCATTTTCGCGATAAAGGTAGCTACCCAGTTATAAATGGCGGGGTTATCTACTTGTTCGTAGTTCACCTGGAAGGGAGAAGATTTGGAGCAGCAGTGCAGTCGGATTTTGCCGTTTCTCGCTGTGGCGTGGAAACAATATTCTTTTCCTTTAATAAATTCCTGCATCACCCAAGGTTTAGCTTCGCTAATGGGTAAACTCCTAACATAGTCTTCCATTCCAGGGAAGGGTAGTCTGGTTAAATCGAGACGCAACACGGAATCGTAGGGAATACTTTTAACAATGTAAACGCTACCGTCTTTCTCGAAATCAAAATCGATAATTTGCTGCGGATCGGTAATGCGAAATACTTTAGGCGCAGACAAACCGAACTCTCTGGCTTTGCTACAAAAAGCGTGTTTGTCGTCTAAAATTTCTGTTTCTTCTGGATTTAGGTGCAGAGACTCGCAATAAGGCTCTAAAGCTTTTTTTGCTAAAGAATCATAGTAACTAGCAATAGGACTAGATACAGGAATAAACAAATCGATGTTTTTATCTTTAGCAATGTCTACTAAAGCCTGACAGTAAGCTTCTGGCTCTTTTTCTGGGACTGGTACGGTAAAAAATCCTTTTACGGCGCGGGAAAAACGATGCCCCGACAGCCAGTATTTATGGGTTTCTACCAAATAAACTTCATGTCCGTCGCGATGAAAAGACCTTGCTAACTGCAAAGCTTTGGTCATTTTTGCCCCAGTAATCAAAATTCGCTTTTTCTCTACTGCTGTCTGTTGAGAATTACTGATAAAAATGCCTTTAATCCAGGTTAATACTACCGCCGTTAAATTAAATGGCAGCAGTAATAATAATAATGCGAGAGTACCGATATTTTTGGCAATTGCCGAACTTTTATTCATTGAATATTAAACATTAAACATTGAACATTGAACATTAAGCATTTGCGATTGAGAAGCTGATAGCTGAGAGCTAATAGCTGACAGCTAACCTAGCTAACTCATCCTGTTATCCCAGAGAGGCTATTTACGCTTAATAATTGTCAAACCGTCGCGGATGGGAATCATTACCTGTTCGACGCGAGGATCTTCGGCGACAAAACGATTGAATTCGGCGATCGCTTGACCATTTTCGGTACGTTCTGCTTCTGATAGGTAAGGCTGTCCCTGCATTAAGGTATTGTCCACGCAGATAAAGCCATCCTTGGCTAGTAGATTGGTATCTAGTAATAAGTTGAGATAGTTAACATAACCGCCCTTATCCGCATCGATAAAGGCTAAATCAAAGCTTTTTCCTCGAACGATTAATTCTTTCATGGTGTCCCTAGCAGGAGCAACTTTTAATTCGATTTTTTTACCGTGTTCGGAAACATCAAAACATTTTTGAGCGAAGTTCGCGGCATATTCATCTACTTCACAAGCAATAACGCAACCATCTTCGGGTAGAGCTTCGGCGATCGCTAGGGCAGAATAGCCAGTAAATACGCCAATTTCTAGTACGTTCTTAGATTTACTAATGGAAACTAGCATTTTTAACAACTGTCCTTCCAAATGCCCCGAAAGCATCTCTTGTTCTAAGGCTTTAACCGTAGCACCATTATCAAAATGCTTGCTCCAATCTTCTCTTTGAGTTTTGTCCGTAAGATTAGCTAAAGCTGCCGACTCTGGAGTAGTACATTGTTCTAAATAGGGGTCTAAACCTGCTGCCAGCTTAAAAGCTTTGTTTAAAGATGCCTCGAATTCATCTGAAACTGATTCGGTTCTAGCATTATTGACGATTTTTTCTAGCTGCTGTACCAGAATTCCTAGAGGCGTAACGGGTCTTACCACTAGTTTAACCTGTTGCTCTGTGTGGTTATTCAGATTCGAGTTAGATATATTAGCGACGCTGACCATAAAAGTTATTGACTTACTTATTAATACTTTTGCGTTAGCTTTTTTCAACCACAAATAATCGATACTATTCGCCAATTGAAAAAAATCAGAGATTTGCTTGATCGATCCTTGTTTGTTGGCAGCTTAAAAAGTAGTCTCGGCACAAAAAGTTCCGATGACAAATACGAGCAAGACATATCTGCTGGTTCGAGCGCCTACTGAAGATAGCAGCTTAATTTCCCCTTAAAGCAGTCAAGCTTGGTTCGTTAATAATTTGCAACCATAGATAGTCATATTGATAAACAATAAGACAATTAGGAAACAAGGTAGATTCAAAAAAACTCTATTTTTGGATAAGTTGTTGTTGGAAACTGCTTCATTAATCTACAGATTATTGACTCCATTTCTTACGCGGGTATTCGTATATAGCCGTGAACTTGAAACAAGGTCTAATTTTCTAACCTAGATTCAAACACAAACAAACTTATCTACTTTTTGCTAAAGCATGTTTACAAAATAGAGTCTAGCATTATTTGTAAACTAATGTAAACGAAAGTCTAATTTTTCTCATCAAAAACCATCAACAGCAAAGATTCAGTAAAGACCTTAAATCGCTATAGAATTTTTAGTAGCAAACAGGTAAGTCGATTCTAATAAACCTTATAAATATCTAGTATTACCATGACACCTACCAAAGCTTATGCAGCCAAAACTCAAGCTGCCACTTTAGAAGCATTTGAAATCGAACGTCGTAGTATCGGAATAGATGACGTGCAAATTGCGATCGATTACTGTGGAGTATGCCATAGCGATCTGCATATGATAAACAACGATTGGGGTTCGTCAGCCTATCCCCTCGTACCAGGACATGAAATTATCGGTCGCGTAACGGCAGTAGGAAGTAATGTCACCGACTTTAAAATTGGCGATCGCGCTGCGGTGGGCTGTTTGGTAGATTCTTGTCGTACCTGCGATGCTTGCCAAGAAGATCTCGAACAATATTGCCTGAATGGATTTACTCTAACTTACGGCAGTCCTACTTCAGATCCAGGGGGATTTACCTACGGCGGATATTCCCAAACAATTGTTTGCGATCGCAATTTTGTCTTGCGAGTACCAGAAAACCTAGATTTAGCTGGTGCTGCACCGTTACTCTGTGCTGGCATTACTACCTACTCTCCCTTAAGACATTGGGGAGTCAAAGCAGGTCAAACCGTGGGCATTATCGGGCTGGGTGGTTTGGGACATATGGGAGTTAAATTTGCCAGTGCGATGGGGGCGCGGACTGTAATGATTACCAGATCTCCTGAAAAGGGTGAAGATGCCAAAGTTTTAGGTGCGGATGAAGTATTGCTGTCAACGGATGATGAAGCGATGCAAGCCTGGGCGGGTAAATTTGATTTTCTACTCAATACAATTCCAGTGGTACACGATCTCAATCCTTATTTAAACCTGCTCAAATTTAATTCTACGATGTGCGTTGTGGGGGCAATTGGCGAGTTTAAATCTCTACAAATGCCACAAATGATTTTTGGTCGTCGTGCGGTGGCAGGTTCTTTAATTGGCGGACTGAAAGAAACCCAAGAAATGCTTGATTTTTGTGGGGAACACAATATTACTGCCGATGTCGAAACCATTGCCATCCAAGAGATTAATCACGCCTACCAACGGATGCAAAAATCTGATGTGAAATATCGTTTTGCGATTGACATGAATACTTTAAAAGATTAATCGATTGCCAATTAATCTCGATTGTCGATCGCTTTTAAGAGGAATAGGGGCGTTTCACCAAACGTCTCTAAGTTGGCTTGTGAAAGAAAGATAGGCTCAAAGGCGACTTTTAAGAGGGTATGTTTTGCTTTAAACTGTGAATTGGCTCATTATAATTCGGAATAAATTAATCGCAATGGAAATCGGGCAGAAAGTTAAAGTATATAGAATCAAAGATAGAGTAAATGGCAGTGTAGCCAACAAGCTTGGTAAAGTCGGCACTGTTAAAGAATATAAAATGACTGATGGTAGTGGCGTAGGTGTAGTCGTTCAGTTTGACGATCGCAGTGCTACTTGGTTCTTTGAAGATGAAATCAAGCCCGTAGACTAGTCATAATAAGATAAACCATATAACAGACTAAATTTTTAAATATGCCCTCGATCGTCACCTTTTTAGGTAAAGGCGGTACGGGTCGCACTATAAGCGCGATCGCAACTGCTAAAAAACTAGCTACAGAAGGAAAAAAAGTTCTTTTAGTCGGACAAGATTCCAGTCCTGCCTGGGGAATGGTATTGGGAATACAACCCACCTCCGAGCCCCAAAAGATGGAAGCCAATCTGGAAGTTGTCCAACTCAAATCGACTGTATTGCTAGAAAACAATTGGGAAGAAGTTAAGCAAATGGAAGCCCAATACTTGCGATCGCCAATTCTTAAACAAGTATACGGTCAAGAGTTGGGCGTTTTGCCTGGGATGGATGTGGCGTTAGCCCTCAATGCCCTGCGGGAATACTATCAAAGTAATAAATATGATGCGATCGTTTACGATGGATCGGGAGATATTGCTACTTTAAGGATGTTTGGGATGCCAGAGATCTTGAGTTGGTATTTCCGTCGTTTTCGCGGTATTTTCACCGAATCGGATATTGTTAAAACCCTCGCACCTTTTGTCGGTCCTGTCACCAGCGCAGTATTAAACACCACTTGGACGGCAGAGGATATTACTAGCAATACTAATAATCCTGCTACTCAGATGCTAGAAAATGGTACGGCAGCTTTAAACCAAGGTAATGTAATTGCTTATTTGGTAACTACTGCTAACCCTTCAGCAGTGGCTACAGCTAAATACCTTTGGGGTAGCGCGCAACAAGTAGGATTGCAGGTAGGAGGCGTGTTAGTCAATCAAGGACAATCTGGCAGCTTGTCTGGTGACTTTGAGCCTTTAAATATTGATTATTTACCCGATTTTGATGGCAATAATTGGCAGTCGTTAATCGATAAGTTACCTACCATGTCTGGAGGCAGTAACCCTCCCAAACCCACAGAATTTGTCATGGCAGAAAAAAAAGTCAAGGTATATTTGCCAGGATTTGACAAAAAAGAGGTCAAACTTACCCAATATGGTCCCGAAATTACTATCGAAGCGGGAGATCAAAGACGCAACATTACTCTTCCCCCTGCTTGGCGCGGAAGTTCGGTAACGGGAGCTAAATTTCAAAACGGTTATTTAGAAGTATCTGTGGGATAACTAGTAAGTAGCAAACTTTAAACAAACCTTTAACAAAACAGAAATCATGTCCGATTCTTCAAGCAATATAGAAAAACCAGATAATTCAGGTAACTCTAAAACCCGCCAACTATTAGGCATGAAAGGGGCAGCATCGGGGGAAACTTCCCTATGGAAGATCCGCCTACAACTGATGAAACCTATTACCTGGATTCCATTAATTTGGGGTGTAGTTTGTGGTGCTGCATCTTCGGGGAACTACACCTGGACTGTCGAAAATTTCTTTCTCTCGGCTGCTTGTATGCTGCTTTCAGGCCCTTTAATGACTGGCTATACCCAAACAGTCAACGAACTTTACGATCGCGAAATTGATGCGATTAACGAACCCTACCGCCCGATTCCTTCTGGGGCGATCTCTCTAACTCAAGTCAACGTACAGATTTGGGTGTTGCTCTTGGCTGGTCTGGCTTTAGCTTATGGTTTGGACGTAGCTGTCGGTCATGATTTCCCCACGATTCTGTGTATTGCCTTGGGTGGTTCTTTTATGGCATATATTTATTCCGCCCCACCACTAAAGCTGAAACAAAATGGCTGGCTGGGTACTTATGCTTTAGGTTCTAGTTATATTGCCCTTCCTTGGTGGACTGGTCACGCCTTATTTGGGAATTTAAACTGGACGATCGCAATTTTGACTCTAATTTATAGTTTTGCAGGGTTGGGCATTGCCATTGTCAATGACTTCAAGAGTGTCGAAGGCGATCGCGCTTTGGGTCTAAAATCTTTACCTGTAATGTTTGGGGTAACTACTGCTGCTTGGATTTGTGTCATTGCGATCGATGTATTCCAAATTGGTATTGCTGGTTATTTGGTTAGCATTCACGAGAATCTTTACGCAACTATTGTATTCTTGTTAGTTATTCCTCAAATCGTGTTTCAGGATATGTATTTTCTACGCAATCCACTAGAAAACGACGTAAAATATCAAGCTAGCGCGCAACCCTTTTTAGTCTTTGGAATGTTATTTACAGGCATTGCATTGGGACACGCAGGGATTTAATTGCTGATGTTATCCACTAATTAATCTACGAAGGCTGGTTAAGGGGAAAAGGGAAAGGGTTAAAGGATTAATTGATTTGTTTTCATACCTGCTTGAAACTATTATTTTCTCCTTATTATGGGTAACGTTAGTTAATACCAATTCTCTATAACAATGCACTAAATAAAAAATTCTTCTTTTGCGCCTTTGCCCAGCGCACCGATCTGGGCTTGCCCCGTTTGGCTCGGGGTAAACGCCTTTGCGAGAAACAAAATCTCAATAATATTAAGTGCA
>NZ_JBZNBU010000065.1:0-22487 GCF_058530065.1 Waterburya sp.
AGGCAACTTTCCTTTGGTTGTCAACCCCTCTCCCCCCAAAAAAATTCAACAAAACTTTTGCTCTGGCTCAAATCTATCTGTCACAACATTTACGAACTTGATTCTGTTTTATATTTTTCTTTGGCTGAAGTAAATGCTTTTTTCATTACTTTTTGAATTTTTTGAGGATCTGGTTTTTTACCTCCCATAAGATCTCCAAAATAAACGCAAGCTCCTTCTCCAAGAGACCATGTATAAGCAGCTGCCCAAGATGCTGCAACTATACTTCCAAAACCAGGAATAAATTTTATTAGTTCTCTGCCGATCGCTTGAGCAAAGAATCCTCCAGCAATCGCACTTACAATGCCGCCAGCTTGAGAAGGAGATAGAGTTTGTCCGTATAGTTTGCCTAATAACCCCACCAAAGAAATTTGCAACGCAGTTAAAACAGGCATGGTCGCAAAAGGTAGAGGTATAGCAGCCACGCTGGCAGCCATAGTAGAAAAAGCTAATATATAACGTCTTGCGGTATCTCGATAAAGATTGCCTAATTCGCTACTGACATTAGTATCTAGTAATTGATAAATAGTTTGAGATTCTGCTTCTGGTAGTAATTCAGCCAAAGTACTGGTTAATGTTGACAAGCCATAAAAAGTTGGATTAAAACCATCTTCTTCAAGAGTGAAATCAATGGCAATAGCGCGATCGTACAATCCTGCAAAATCTTTTTGAATGGCGGAAAAAGCGCGATTTATTACTTCATAGTCGGGGGGATATTTTGGATGATCCGCAACATTGGATGGATAGACTTCATGCAAGCAAGTTACAACTAGCAAACAAGGAATATGAGAATATTTTTTTCTTAATTGTTGGGCTACCCGGCGTAGAGTATCGGTAGCAAAATCGCTAATTTTAACCGTAAAAATTAAAATTCTCGCTTTGTGAGTTTCTCTTTCTAGTTCCCCTTCTAGTTCGGTAATAAGATTTTGAGTATTTCGGTCTATATCTCCCAGTCCTACAGTATCGGTAAAAATCAACAGGGGTAAATCTTCGGAAGGGTAAGCATATCTCTCTGTATTTTGAGTATGAGGACGAAATCCTTGTCCAACAATTTCTGCTGATACCCCTGTTAACCCTCTAACAATCGAACTTTTACCCGCTTGGGGTTTGCCAATTAGCCAAGCTTCAGTAGTTGGCAGTTTCTCTCGAACAGTAGCAATTATCTCCGCTACTTTCTCATCGCTTACACTAAACCAATTGCCAGTTTTTTTAGTTAGGGGATTTAAAGGTATTAGTTGCTTAAGATGTCGAGTAGCATCATCGATATTTTTTGACGCGCGATTCTTCCAATGATTAATCCAGGCAAATTTACTCATTGCTTGTTGATTATTGATGTTATCCACCGCAACAGCGATCTATTCCTAGACTATCTAAAATTAAATCGCTTACTGCATTAGCAACCGCAAATTCGCTGTAGAAACTACGACTGAAGTCAAATCCTCGCATTTCAGCGACAATAGCAATAACTAGAGAACCAAGATCGTTTTCTCCTTCCATACGCTGACGAACAAAGATTTTGGACGCTCGTTGAGCAATTTTGGCGTTGATTGTCTCTGGTAAAAATTCTTCATCTAGCCAAGTATGTAGTGACTGCTTGAGCCATTGTTCTTCTTTTTCTGGATTTTCGATGTCAGGCAAAGTAATTGGGGCAATGGGTTGAGCGGAATCAGTCATTATCTTCTCCTATAGCTATAGATTTGATCTCAAATAACTTACATTATGATCTAAATTTTGCAATAGATGTAGAAGTATAACCATAAGTAAAGCAAATAATTGTCTCTTTCAATTGAGAGGGCGATTGACATCATATTGTGCCTTGTACCGTTATTTGAGAGCCGATGATATAGTGGCGGACAGGCATAGATATTTCCGATTTTCCACAATATAATTGCACTATATTGAATATGTATTTATACGGGGCTGGCGGTCATTCTAAAGTTATTACAGATATTCTCAAAAGTTTGGGAGTAGAAGTGTTAGGGGTTTTTGATGATAAACCTTGTGGGGCTAAATTAAAAATAATGGCGGTCAATTCTGGAGTCAGAGTACAAGGAATTAAATTTCCCAAATAGATGCTCCATTAATTATTAGCGTCGGAGATAATTTAAGACGAGCCGAATTGGATCTGATGCTGCGGGAAAATGCAGAATACGGTCAAGCAATTCACGGTCAGACTATTATTTCTAATAAAGCTGTTATTGGAGAAGGTACGGTTATTTTACAGGGGGCGATCGTCCAATCTGCTGCAAAGGTTGGCAGACATGTACTAGTTAATACCGCAGCTAGTATCGATCACGACAATGAAATTGGTGATTATGCTCATATTTCCCCTCAAGCTACTTTGTGCGGTCACGTAAAAGTGGGAGAAGGAACTCATATTGGTGCGGGAGCAGTTGTAATTCCTTCGATTAAGATTGGTAAATGGTGTACGATTGGGGCGGGGGCAGTAGTAATTAAAGATATGCCAGACTATGCAACGGCTGTAGGCAATCCTGCTAGAGTAATTAAATTTAGAGATCCTCCTTTTAAAGGCTAAATGCTGAGTCAAAAACTCATCCTTTAAGTTTTTATTATTTTACAGTTGTCCTCAATAAAAACCAGACGAGGGAGTAAATTAAAATTTAGACTAGCTTAATATTATTTTGAATTATCTTATTCCCCAATCCCCATACAATCTATCTTCATCCACATCAAAAAACAAAATATAGCGGTTCTCATTTTAATGCAGTATAGTCAAAACCTCGATTTTTGTTGATGGTTGTCTATCACGGCTACCGCGACCCATAATGGTTGATTGTGTGTACCTCACCAATCAGAGAAACGCTATATTTAAACTAGGGAAATAGGAACGGGCGATAGAAAGTTTTTCAAGGTAAAATTCAACTTTCTACCGCTAAATATAGGGAAACTTTACTAGATTTATCGTAACTTTTAGCTATTTCTGGTTTATTTTAAACATCAAATTAAATAGCATTTGAATCCTTTTCTCCTGTACGAATACGGATAACTTCGTTGACAGGAGAGATAAACATTTTCCCATCGCCAATCTCTCCTGTTCGAGCAGCAGCCATAATTGTTTCAACTACCATATCTACTTGTTCATCTTCGACTACAACTATAATTTTGACTTTTCCCAAAAACTCTACGGTATATTCTGAACCACGATAACGCTCGGTCTGTCCTTTTTGACGACCAAAACCTCGCACCTCAGAAATTGTTACTCCAATTATGCCAGCATTTAATAGGGCAATTTTTACTTCTTCTAATTTAAAGGGTCTAATAATAGCTTGGATTCTTTTCAATTTTCAATCTCCCTTATCTTCCATAAAAGCTTAAAGTAATTAAAGACTTGAGGAAGTTACAGAAATAACAGCAAAATTTTGATCAAACTGTACTTTTTCTAAAGTTTTGAATTAGCCAAATATTAAAATAGAATATGTCATGTCAGAACTGAAAGAATTTATTCAGCATCTCTACAAAGAATATCATCAAATCCGTTCGGGTTCTTTGGCTAGTTACATTCCCGAACTGACTAAAGCCAATCCAGAGTGGTTTGCTATTTCTGTGGTGACGAGAGAAGGAGAGGTATTTGAAGTAGGAAACATTGCCAAAAATTTTACAATTCAATCTATATCGAAAGTTTTTGTCTATGGTATGGCATTAGAAGATTGCGATCGCACAACATTATTAGAAAAAATTGGTGTCGAACCCACTGGCGATCCTTTTAATTCTGTAATTCGGTTAGATGAAAACTCTAAACGTCCTGATAACCCGATGGTTAATGCAGGAGCAATTGCCACCGCTAGTTTAATTAAAGGCTCAGATCCTACAGACAAGTTGAATCGAATGCTAGAAATGTTTCGTCGCTATATTGGGCGCAATGTATATGTTGATGCTCCTGTTTTTATGTCTGAAAGAGCCACTGGGCATCGCAATCGTGCTTTAGCTAACTTGCTGCTTAATTTTGGTATTATTAGCCATAATATTGAGGAAATTCTCGATCTATATTTTCAGCAGTGTTCGATAGTGGTCAACTGTCACGATCTAGCAGTAATGGCTGCAACTTTAGCAAATAGGGGTATTAATCCCATAACACAGGAGAAGGCAATCGAACCTTGTTACGTGAGAGATATTTTAAGTGTAATGTACACTTGTGGAATGTATAATTATGCAGGAGAGTGGGCTTATAAAGTAGGAATTCCTGCCAAAAGCGGAGTTTCAGGGGGAATTATTGGTGTCATTCCCGATCGCGCTGGTATTGCAGTTTACTCTCCGTTAATCGACCATCGAGGTAATAGCGTTCGAGGTATTAAAGTGTTTGAAGCTTTAGCTGAAAAATTTAATCTTCACTTGTTGGATTATCCTCTAGAACAATGTCCGTTTCTCAATATCTCTAATAGCACTAGATCGCAAATTAATTAGTGGGTCAGAGCGGCTAAGAATTAACTGTCCCAGTTACTGGAGAACTAGCTGTTGCATATTGTTTTACAGGAATTCGACCTGAAAGGTAAGCCAGTCTTCCTGCTTCGGCGGCTAATCCCATTGCTCTTGCCATTGCTGCTGGGTTTTGGGCTAAAGCGATCGCACTATTGATTAAGAGAGCATCTGCCCCCATTTCCATGCCCAAAGCTGCTTCGCTAGGAGTTCCAATTCCTGCATCTACTACCACAGGTACATTAGACTCTTCAATAATGATGCTGATATTAGCTGCATTATTAATTCCTTGTCCCGATCCAATGGGCGAACCCAAAGGCATCACTGTAGCACACCCTACTTCTTCCAAACGCTTTGCTAATAAAGGATCGGCATTAATGTAGGGTAAGACTGCAAATCCTTCCTTGACTAGTTGTTCTGCTGCTTCTAGAGTACCAATGGGATCGGGAAGGAGATATTTGGCATCGGGAATTACTTCCAATTTGATAAAGTTATTATCTTCTTGACCCAATAATTTAGCCATTTCTCGACCCAAACGAGCGACTCGAATCGCTTCTTCAGCAGTTTTACAACCTGCGGTATTGGGTAACATCCAAATTTTTGTCCAGTCTAAAGCTTCTGCCAATCCTTCATGTCCTGGGGCTTTAGTCTGTACCCTTCTGACGGCTACTGTAACAATTTCGCAGCCACTAGCAGCTACGCTTTGCTGCATTGCTGAGATGCTGGGGTATTTTCCCGTACCTGTCATCAAACGAGAATTAAAAGTTTTACCTGCGATTGTTAATTTATTGGGGTCTTCAATAATTGCTGGCAATACAGAAGTGGAAGAACTAGGTAGAGGGGGTTGAGGAGTGGATTCAATTTGTAGGGGAAACTTAGGGGTACTACTAATAGTCATATTTTTTATTCGATTGAAACGTTGGTAGCTAAATTCTGTTAAAAGAGGGTCGGATTCTCCGTCGAGAATTAAATCTGCAATTAAAGATGCAGTTATGGGTGCGAGAAGGATGCCGTTACGATGGTGTCCTGTAGCTAAAAAGAGATTTTCACAACTGCTTCTCCCCAATATGGGTAACTCATCGGGAGTACCAGGACGAAAACCCCACCACAGTTCTTCAATTTGCCAATTTGCAACCGCAGGATATAATTCGATCGCTTTATTCAGCAGGTTTTGAATTCCTTGGGGATTATTATAAGGAGTCCAGTCTAATTCTTCCACCGTCGCACCCACAACTAATCTGCCGTCTTGTCGGGGTACTAAGTAGATATTGTCTCCAAAAAGTACTTTTTGTAGGGGTAAAGGTTGATGGAGTTGTTTGGGCATCCTCAAAGATAACATTTGTCCTTTTACAGGACGAACGGGTAAGGGATAAAGTTGACCAGACCAAGATCCTGCAGCTAAGACATATTGTTCTGCAGTCAATAAACCAAGGCTAGTTAAAACGCCATTGACCCGCCCTTGTCTTTGTTGAATGGCTTTGACAGTGACTCCTTCTTTAATTTCTACCCCTAAATTTTGCGCTCCTTGCAATAGGGCTTGCATTAAACAACGATTGTCTACTTGTCCGTCTTCGGGATACCACCAACCACCTACAACCCGATCGCCCAGTGCTGATTGATAGGCAGAGATTTCTTGACGGTCTAGCCAAACTGCATTTTCTGCTGCGACAATTTCTTGCGGCTTACTATAAACTGGAGCGAGAATACCACAAGGTAGATAGCCCGTATCGACTCCCGATAGTTCTTCCAGCTTTTGCGTCCATTCTGGATACAACCAACGCGATCGCAAGCACAATTCCAGCATTACATCGGAGGTCAATTTTTCTGCCATTGGCGCGAGCATTCCCGCAGCGGCATTTCCCGCAGCCCCAACAAAATCTTTACTAATGACAGTAACTTTTGCTCCATGACGTTTGAGTTCGATAGCGATCGCCAATCCAATCGCGCCGCCGCCAACAATCAAAATATCTTTTGTTGCTTTCATTTTTTTCTTTTGACCCCCAACCCTATAACTTTAACGTGAAATTCTCCAATAATCTTCTTCGTTAAATTAGGTCACAGAACATGACTAATTGTTGCTCTAGAATCTATTTTACGAGTTTGACGGAAACTAATTCTGAGAAATTTAATAATGTAAGGGAATAGTTAGTAATGGTGAAAAGGATAACAAAAACCAACTCCAATTGCCCCAGGGAAATTGTTTGAGAGGAGTTTCTTTCTGCAACAAAAAATTTATTCTTTCTTGCAAGCGTTCCCCCGCAGCGCGATCGTTAAAATTGGCACACCATACAGGGGAATTATCTAAAGGAGCTTTAGCTACTAAAAGCAAAGATTCGGCTAACAGTAAAAAATCTACTTTTTCTGCTGCTTTGGCATCTGCCCGCAGTTCTCTAAGGACGAGCAGTTCTTGCCATAGAATTTCTGTTTTAGGCAACCAGAATGTAAAAGCTCGCATCCAAGCCAACCAGAAGAACCAAAAAGTGTCGCCATAATGTAGGTGGGCTTGCTCGTGAGCAATTACCGCCTCTAAGTGTTCTCGGTCGAGGGTCTGAAGCATTCCAGTACTAATCGCTAATTGAGGCTGCCAAAATCCTACTTGCGCGCTATAAGGAAAATCTACATCAATAATTCGAGCAGAAGTTTCTCCGATTAATTGTTGGGGAAATTTGTTTAAATTTTTAACTGCCCGCTGATTTTGAGCAATTAATTTAATCGAGCAGGCTAAAGCAAATAATAATAAGCCTATTGCCACATTACATCCCCAAGAACCAGCATCAATACCTAGCATTACTCCATGACAGCCCATATATAATATGGCACTCGCCGTACTCAAAATTAACAGCCCTGGAAATAACAGTAAAAATAGACTTTTGTACCATCTTTGCGACCAACTAGCGTTTTCTGAGATGGTGGCTTGCTGGCGCAATATTCCAGTCCCAATAATGATGATAAATATAGCCCAGAGATGCATTATTGATTCTCCCCTCTTTGTTGGCGTATGGCATTGAGCCGTGCTGCGATCGCATCTATTTGGTCGATACTAGCCGCATCCAAACTATCGGCAAAGGACGCAACTACATCAGGAGTACTGATTGCTAAAAAACAATTTAATTGTTCGTATGATTGTAAAGCCTTCGCCTGTTCTTTAGTGATTACAGGTTGCCATGAAAATGCACGACCTTTCTTGCTACATTTTAACCAGCCTTTTGCGGTTAAACGTCTTAAGACTGTAGTAACGGAAGTATAAGCTAATTCGCGATTTGGATCTTGCAAGATGCGATCGTGTACGGTTTTAACTGTTACTAGTTTTAATTCCCAAATTATCTCTAAAATTTCGGTTTCTAGAGGGCCAAGAGACATTTTTTTGGGTTTGCGATCTGGTAAAAAAGCCATCAATTAAGTCCAAGAAGAAATAATTTATTCATAATTTTACCTTTATGGGAACAATAATTTTAGATTTCTCAATTGTTTTCGCTCATATTGCCCAAGTCTTTACTCTTTGAGCTTAGACTTAAAGAGATACCTAGTCATGGGCTTAATACTTTTTTAAGGTTATATATCTACAAAGTATGCAGTCAATTATGAATTTAATTTATCTTCTAATTTCTATATTGCGTTCTACTTCAATTTACGATGATTTAGACCGTTGTAAACGGGTCATTTTTTCGTTGATTATTATTTATTTTTTAGGAGCTTTCTCTCTGCCTTTTCTATCAAAGTCTGCTCGAGCAAACTCTTTAGAACCAAAGCATAATAGTACACAAAAAAAATACTTATCCCCTTACGGTTGGCTGGCGCAGAAGGAGAAAACATTTTGTCAGCAAAACAATCTTGCCTATCAAGAAGTTTATAGTTTTGAAACCGAGAATTTTTATATTAGTATTTGTCAACTAGAAAGTAATTTTTATTATTATCGACAATCCAAAATAAATCGGGAGAATAGCCTTTTGATTCCCGCCCAAGGGTTGTTTGGAGGAGAGGTTTTTCAAGCAACTAGTGGCAAAATAAATTATTTTGTTGGTAAAGATGGCGATCGCTATTACTCATCAGTAATGCTCAATAATAATGAGATTGTGTTTGAACCAGAGTTACCCCCAGAACCGTTAGTTTTCTCTCCAGAAATCGTCGATCGCGATGTTGCTTTTTCCTTCAGCCAAATCGCATCTATTAACTCCTACAATGAAAATAATGCTAGATGGGAACTAAATTTTTCCGAACCTAATGCAAATAGTAACCTCTCGGCTATCTGCACTAGAGATAAGTCAGCTTTTAGTCCTTATTTTGATGGTTGGCATAATTTATTAGGGAAAACTACTGATGCTGCTAATGATTATGTTACCAACAAAGGTCATAATTTTATTTACAACTCTCAGGCTCAAAATAGGGCTTTGATCGAAACTAAAGAAGGTACAATTATAAATCTCGATATTGCCACCTCCGAAGGAATCATCAAGCAAATATGCGTCACTCCCACAGCGAGCGATAGTCAGTAGTCAGTAATCGCAAAAATACTATGTCTTAAGAACTATGCCTTACCCATAAGTTTACAAATTCTGACTCTCAGACGAATGTAGCAACTTCTTTACTTTCAGAATTGCTAGCAGACATTATTAATTTGATTGGCGATCGATTCTCGATCGCTTTAGCAGACTTATCAAGGAAATCCTCTAGCAATTAAAATTGTTGCTACAGCAATTAAAGATATTTTTGCTGGAGATTTAAGTAAGTTTTTAGCACGAGATATAAGAGTATTTAATAGCTTTCACTGTCCTAACTGTTGAGTTAAATGATTTAGGCAAACCATAGTATCTACCGATAGCAATTTAAGCTCAGAGCGAAACATTTATGTAAAAAAACTAATGGCAGATAATCTAGCTTATCTGACAATTATAACCAGCGATTAATATTCTATAGGCTAATGTTTAATACAATGTTTGAACGAGCTACCGTTTTTTCTGCTGTCTTGCTTTTACTCTTTCTGGGAATTGTGGGAATGAAATATTTCAAGTTTTTAGAAACCAAAAATCAACTTCATCAAACTTTTAATATTCAATACTCCAACTTTGATGCCTAACATTTAATTTCAAAAAGTTACAACGCTACGAATTGATTTTCCCTCGTGCATTAAATCAAAAGCCTCATTAATGCGATCGATAGGCATAGTATGAGTAATTAAACTGTCAATATCTATTTTGCCTTCCATATACCAATCAACAATTTTAGGTACATCGGTACGTCCCCTCGCACCACCAAAAGCCGATCCTTTCCACACCCTTCCCGTCACTAATTGAAATGGACGAGTGCTAATTTCTTCTCCCGCACCAGCTACCCCGATAATCGTACAGACACCCCAACCTTTATGACAGCATTCCAAGGCTTGACGCATCACTTCTACATTACCAATACATTCAAAACTATAATCTGCACCGCCTCCCGTTAATTCCACTAAATACTCGACTAAATCTCCATCTATTTCTTGAGGGTTAACGAAATCAGTCATGCCATAAAGTTCTGCCATAGCTCGTTTATCGGGATTCAGATCCACGCCGACAATTTTGCTTGCGCCTACCATTTTTGCTCCTTGGATGACATTTAAACCAATACCACCCAAGCCAAACACTACGACATTCGATCCTGCTTCCACATTAGCCGTATTGATTACCGCACCCAAACCAGTAGTTACCCCACAACCAATCAAACAGACTTTTTCTAATGGCGCGTCATTGCGAATTTTTGCCACGGCAATTTCAGGCAATACAGTATAGTTAGCAAAGGTAGAAGTTCCCATGTAGTGATAAAGCTTTTCTCCCCCCAAAGAAAACCGACTAGTACCGTTAGGCATTACTCCTTTTCCCTGAGTAGAGCGAATTGCTTGACAGAGATTAGTTTTTTGACTCAAACAATATTCACACTGTCGGCATTCTGGAGTGTAAAGAGGAATTACTTTATCTCCTGGCTTAACGCTAGTGACTCCTTTCCCTACTTCCACAACAATTCCTCCTCCTTCGTGTCCTAAAATAGTCGGGAACAAACCTTCTGGATCTGCACCAGAGAGGGTATAAGCATCAGTATGACAAACTCCCGTTGCCTTGATTTCAACTAAGACTTCTCCCTGTTGGGGTGCTTCTAGTTGTACGGTTTCAATTTGTAGGGGTTTGCCCGCACCAAAAGCAACAGCAGCTTTAACTTCCATACTCATTATTATGCTCATTTTAATACATTAGGATTATCAGAATAATAGCTTATTGTACTTAAGTGATGACATTTACAGGACTACCGTTGGTGTTTCATAGACAAACAATCTCTAAGACTTGCCGAACTCACGTTAAGATAAATGTCTGAGATCAATTGACGTAATAGATTCTGTGGAAATAACTTTTTTAGGTACTAGTTCTGGCGTGCCTACGCGATCGCGTAACGTATCTAGCGTCGCCCTACGCTTGCCTCAAAGAGCTGAAGTATGGCTATTTGACTGTGGAGAAGGCACGCAACACCAACTACAAAAAAGCGGTCTTAAAAGCTCTCAAATTCGACGTATTTTTATCACCCATATGCACGGCGACCATACTTTTGGTTTGATGGGCTTAATTGCTAGTTGTGGCTTGGCTGGTAGCGGTCAACCCATAGATATTTATGGTCCTAAAGGCTTAAAAGAATATCTTGAGGCTGCTGCCAAATATTCCTATATGAATTTAGGTACTCGTTTAAACGTTCATACTGTCAAACCAGGTTTGGTCTACGAAGATCGAGAATTTACTGTTAGCTGTCAGTTATTAAAACACCGCGTTCCCGCCCATGGCTATCGCATCTCCGAAAAAGATCGCCCTGGAATGTTTAATTTAGAGAAAGCTAAGTCTTTAGGCATTCCTCCAGGTCCAGTATATGGCAAACTCAAACAAGGAGAAATAGTCACTTTAGAAGACGGTCGCAAAATCAATGGTAAGGATCTTTGCGGTCAACCAGAGGCAGGCAGAAAAGTTGTCTATTGCACCGATACAGTTTTTTGCGATTCGGCGGTGGAATTGTCTCAAGATGCAGATGTCTTAATTCATGAAGCTACCTTTGCCCATCAAGATGCAGATATGGCATTTGAAAAAATGCACTCTACCAGTACAATGGCTGCTCAAGTAGCTCTTCTAGCAGGGGTTAAGCAGTTAATTATGACCCATTTTAGCCCCCGTTATGCTCCTGGCAACCCCATTCAATTAAACGATCTTAAGCAAGAAGCGAGAGCAATTTTTCCCAATACTAAGCTAGCTTATGACTTTTATAGTTATGAAGTTCCTCGACGACGAGCAGAAAAGAAACAGAAAAAGTATTTCTAGCGATCGCTTGTTAATAACTCCTAAGAAAAAATTAGTCTATGAGGACTGATTAAAGGTTAAAAGATTGATTGATTCATCTGCTTTTATACTTGCCCGAACTTACTATTATCGGCAAGGTCAGCTAATAATGTAATTTAAGTAACAAAAGATACATATTCTTGATAAAGAAACTGGTATACATAGACTGAGTACGATAATTTAGGAAAGCTTCTAGGGTTCCGACCTGAAGGAATATTGGCAGGTGACTGGTCCGAGAGAAGCAGGCTATCTAATGAGGATTTCCATAACTTAGATAGTTTCACGGCGGGACAAAAGCCCGGGAGGAATTGGCACTTTATAAGTGAGTGTCGCTCTTCCTGGGCTATTTTGCGTTCGATTGTTAGTTAAGGAATAAATTTTATGACAGGACAATCTCCATTTCCCTCTCCAGACAATAATGAAAATGAATACCAAACCGAAGCACAGCAAGCATTAGATAAAGAACGCCAACTACCCCTAACAGGCTGGCAACAAGAAGTAGATACAGGATTGGCATATGGCTTAGAAGCAGCAGAAACCATCAAAGATCGAACTATATCTACTTTTTCGCGAGGAGAATTACCCCACTATGCAGGGATTATTACTTTTCTGAAAGCTCCTTATTTAGATGATGTCAATCAAGTCGGAAACTACGATGTGGCGATCGTTGGCGTACCCCACGATTCGGGGACTACCTATCGTCCTGGAACTCGTTTTGGACCTCAAGGTATTCGGAAAATTTCTGCTTTATACACCCCCTATAACTTTGAACTAGGAGTCGATCTGCGGGAGCAAATTACTCTATGCGATGTGGGAGATATCTTTACTATTCCTGCCAACAATGAAAAGTCTTTCGATCAGATTTCTAAGGGAATAGCCCATGTCTTTAAATCAGGAGCATTTCCCATTATTTTAGGAGGCGATCATTCCATTGGCTTTCCTACTGTTAGAGGTGTCTGTCGTCATTTAGGGGATAAAAAGGTTGGTATCATTCATTTCGATCGCCATGTAGATACTCAAGAAACCGATTTAGACGAACGGATGCACACCTGTCCTTGGTTTCACGCCACCAATATGGCAAACGCCCCCGCCAAAAATTTAGTGCAATTGGGTATTGGTGGTTGGCAAGTACCCCGCCCTGGAGTCAAGGTATGTCGGGAAAGAGCGACTAACATTCTGACTGTGACCGATATTTGCGAGATGGGTTTAGATGCAGCTGCTGATTTTGCCATAGAAAGAGCTACAGATGGTACTGATTGTGTTTGGATTAGCTTTGATATTGATTGCATCGATGCGGGTTTTGTACCTGGTACTGGCTGGCCCGAACCAGGGGGCTTAATGCCTCGCGAAGCTTTATATTTACTCAAAAGAATTGTGCAGGAAACTACCGTCTGTGGCATAGAAGTGGTAGAAGTATCTCCTCCCTATGATGTGAGCGATATGACCGCATTAATGGCGACTCGCGTTATTTGCGACACTATGGCACATTTAGTTATATCAGGACAGTTACCCCGTAACTCAAAACCCGATTATATTCACGAACAGGCACAAGTAGTAGACGAACCCTGGAATTAGCAAATAGTTAATATTTGCCCAACTTGGTTAATTTTTTAAAGTTGGAAACTACTATTATTGTCGTGAAAATACTAAGGTAAGTATAAAAATATCGAAATATATTAGTAGTAAAGATTATAGAATAAGACAATTTCTATGAATATTACTACTAATAATTCCAATGCAAATCTAGATTTATTACCTACTAAAATTATTGCTCCAGCAAGCGTAACTAGTGGGGGACAACTTGATGTTTCTTGGATTGTAAAAAACCAAAGTTCGACCGACCTTTATGGAACTTGGTATGACAATTTATATCTTTCCGAAGACGAATTGATAGATGATAACGATATTCTTTTAAGAGAAATTTTCAACGATAGATTTTACGAAGATTATTATAGCTATTCAGAACGTTATTATTATCCAGGGTACTATGGGCCATATTCAGATAGCTATACTCACGAGCAAAGTTACATCTATGAAGAAGAATTTTTAGAACCACAAAAAAATTATACAGCAACTAGCAGTTTTGATTTAGATGGTGTATTAGAAGAAATTACGACTGGAGATTACTATTTAATTCTGGATGTTGATGCTGAAAATCAAGTTTCAAACAACGATCCTAGCAACGATATTTTAATTACACCTCTTACTATTACATCAGCAGATGTCGATCTGGCGATCTCCGATTTTGATATTCCTACAGTGGGAGTCATTGGCGAAACTATCGAGCTTTCATGGACGATCTTCAATCAAGGTGCAGATGCTCGACACGATGCTTTTAGCGATCGGGTGTATCTCTCCGATGACGAATTTCTGGACGAAACCGATTTGCAATTGGGTGGTTTTTATCGTTCTTTACTATATGAATCGGAAGATGTTTATATAGGCTATTCTTATTCAGAACCCAGACCATTGTGGGGCAGATCGAGTTTAACAGCTTATGATTTGATCGATTTAGCCAATCTCGATGGCGAAGAATTAAGTACTGGCGATCGCTATTTATTAATAGTTACCGACAGTCAAGAAGAAGTTACAGAAACTAACGAAACCAACAATATTTTACCCGTTCCCATTACTTTAATTGCTCCAGAAGACCGAGATGTCGATCTCGAAATTACCAGTTTCACTACCCCCGATTTAATTGAAGTATCGCCTTACGATTTTGATTACCATACTATTAATTCAAATCAACATTTAGAGGATCTAGAATTTTCTTGGACGGTAAATAATTCAGGCAGAGAGACGACTCTAACTAATTGGAAAGATCGAATCTATTATTCTCAGGATGCAGTCTGGGATGATACCGATCTTCCTCTGTCTAATTTTTATCGTTGTCATGGTTATGGTTGTTATTACGGTTCGGGCGAAAATAATGTTTACTATCAATCGGAGTCTGTAGCAGGACAAGATAGTTACGCAGGAAATCTACCCTCTGCTAATATTGGAAATATTTCCTTGTCGGAAGGTACTCGACTTGGAGAGGGTTATTTTATTTTGGTAACAGATGCCGATAATGAATTAGTAGAAAGTGATGAAAGCAATAATACTTTTGCAGTTCCAGTAGATATTACTCTGAAAAATAATATTATTTCCAACCTCGAAAATTTTAGCTATGAAGGAATTGGTTTCTATGCCTACAATACCCAAGTAGCAGAATCAATTCCCGTGTACCGTTTTTACGAACCTAATTTAGGAGTACATTTTTATACTCCTAATGAAGAAGAGAAAATTTACGTCGGAGAACATTTATCTAACTATGATTTTGAGGGTATTGCCTATTATGCTTTTGAAATTTAGATAAATGTAGAAAGTTGTAACATCGACTTATCTTCATTAAACGCCCCTACAAAAACAATTTTATAAGGGGCGCACTTGCTTCATTCGATCAGGCTTCAACAAATATAATATTCTGACGATCTATATTCGCTACATTAGATCGTCAGAATATAAATTAAGTTGGTTGATGAACCCTTCAGGTTCGGGCGCGTTCCCTAGATGAGTAAAACTCATCGGGGTCGCCCTCTCAATATGCAATCAATCCGCATAAAACATTAACGCAAAAGTTAACAGGCGATCGATGACGAGAATGTTCAATTTGAGAAATGTTTTTTAGTTGGTCGTTAATAGTTTCGATTACTAAAACAACGTTTGAGATAGGCACACAAAGGAATTAAAGTCGAAGGCATCCATTCAATAAATCTCTGATAGCTAGGAAGTCTTGGAAAAGCTGAATTCCACAGGGGAATCGCATCAAAATCATAGAATGCTTAGCCTGCAAGGGTTTTTAATTTTTATAGTTTTATGAACCAATTGCCAAAAGCCTTGTCCTATATAGACTTTTAAAATTACGTGCGATTACCCTGCTGAATTCCAATGTGGTTTTACATAATCGAGGAGGATAAGTATCAACAACAGATCTTACAAAAACAAAAGTTAGGTTACAAAGCTTTAGGCATTATGGAAGAACATCTTAAAGAGTGGGATTTCTTGGTAGCCAACAAATATACTATTGCAGATATCGATCTTTATGCTTATACCCATGTAACCGAAGCGGGAGGTTTTGACTTAACTCAATATCCTGCTATTAATGCTTGGTTTGAGAGAATTCAATCACAACCAAAACATATTAAAATCACCGATTTATTTTGAATTTTTAAATATTCGATGTTTAATGCTAAATGATAAATGAAATTATGCATGAAACTGATATGACCAAAGCTTTAATCTTGACGGTTAAAGATTGGTACGAATCCCAGACAGAACAGCCCAAAATCGAGAAGATACATCTAGTAGTCGGTCAATTTACCTGTGTCGAACCAGTAAGTCTTAAATTTGCTTTTGAAGTGCAAACTCGCAATACTTTTTTAGCAGGGGTAGAACTAGTCATTAAAGATATACCTCTGATTGCTTATTGTCATAGTTGCCAACAAGAATACAAACCCGAAATCGGACTGCAATATAGCTGTCCCAATTGTCATTCGCCCATGGAAGATATTCGTTCGGGAAGAGAACTCAAAATCGATCGCATTGAATATTCTGCCAATCAGCAACAACTAACAACTAACAACTAACAACTAAGAATATGCACCAAACTTTTGACGCAGCATTAGAACTAAACCTACTCCACGCCAACCAAGAGGGAGCAGACCATAACCGCGAACATTTCGATCGCTGGAGAATTACCTGTCTCAATCTTATGAGTAGTCCTGGGGCGGGAAAAACTGTTTTACTAGAGCAAACTCTCAAAGCCTTAAAAGATGAATTAGAAATGGCAGTTATTGAGGGAGATATGACTACAGAATTAGATGCAGATCGTTTGCGTCAGTACGACGTTCCTGTAATTCCGATTAATACTGGTCGTTCTTGTCATTTAGATTCCAAAATGGTTGCGGGAGGAATTCATACCCTCGAACATCAACATCAGCCTCAAGAATTGGATTTAGTTTTAGTCGAAAATGTTGGTAACTTAGTTTGTCCTGCGGAATTTGAAGTAGGAGAACACGCCAAAGTTGCTTTATTAAGCGTTACTGAAGGGGAAGACAAACCTTTGAAATATCCCGTAATGTTTCAAAAGGCAGATTGCTTATTAATTACCAAAACCGACCTAGCCCCTTATCTAGATATCGATTGCCGTCGCATTATCGACAATGTAAGACAAATGAACTCTAAGGCAACTATTATTTCTGTATCAGCGAAGACAGGCGAAGGTATGGAACAGTGGTTTGATTGGCTTAGAAATATTATTCAACTAATTCAAGAACGACAAATCAAACAACTTGCACAAATTTGATCGAGAAGAAAAGTGAGTAACAATTGCTAAAAATTACTACTCATTTTAAATATTTAAAAAAGTTATGAGATCGAAATAGATCGGGAGAAATCATGACAGAAAAGTTGCTTTTCTGGGGAATTATTATATTCTTATTTGGCACTCTAGCCATTGGTATGTGGGCAGCCAAACAAGTTAAGGGAGATAGCGAAAATTATCTAGTTGCTGGACGAGGACTAATCTTACCTCTGGCAGCAGCAACCCTAATGGCACAGTCGGTAGACTCTAACGCTACCTTGGGTAATACAGATTTAGTTGCCGAATTTGGTTTTTGGGCTGGGGCATCTCTACCCATTGGATTGGCACTATGTTTATTTTTAGCAGGACTATTTTTTGCTAAACCGATGAACCGTATGGGATTAATTACCATTCCAGATTTTTATCGCCTTAAATACAATCGCTTAACCGAAGTAGTGGCATCTCTCTTGATGGTGTTAAGCTTCTCCTTTTTGCTAGCTGGTAACTTAGTAGCAGGGGGGTATATGTTTGAAACTTTTTTAGGTACAACTTATACAGCGGGAGTAATGCTACTGGCGATTGTAGTTTTTATCTACACTGCTAGTGGTGGATTATTTGCAGTAGCCTATACCGATGCTATCCAAGTTGGTATTGCTTTTATTGGTTCTTTAGGTTTATTTGCTTTTGTTGCCAGCAATTTTGGTATTGATATTGCCTCTGATACTGGACCATTGGCAATGGCACAATTAAGCGATCCTAGTCAGGGGGCGGTAATTAACTGGGCAACGTTATTAGCTTTAGGTTTGGGTAACCTGGTGGCGATCGATTTTATGGCACGTATCTTTGCAGCTAAAACTCCTGAAACTGCTCAAAGAGCTTGTTTAATCGGCGGCGCTGGCACTTTAATTATTGGCGTTCCTTTTTCTTTAATCGCTCTATCTGCACCACAAATTCTTGCAGATCGGGGAATTACGCCCGAAGGACCAGTGCTTTATGCTTTACTTAGTGATGTTGCACCACCCTTTTTAGGATTGTTGGTTATAGTCGCAATTCTTTCTGCTTCCCTTTCTACTGCCGATGGAGCAATTTTGGGTACTTCTTCTGTTATTGCTCATAACATTATTGGTATTCGTTCTGATGACCATAATGCAGCAGGAGACAGACTGCTATTAATCACCCGCGTGATGGCTTTTGTGATTACGATTATGGGAGTCTTTTTTGCCTTAAAAGTTCCTGCAGCGGGTGTCTTATTATTACTCGCCTTCGATCTGAGTTTTGCGGGTTTAGTTGTACCATTGGCGGGCGGTCTTTATTGGAATAAAGCAACTTGGCAAGGCGCGCTAGCTTGTATTGTTTTAGGTTCTCTAACGCGATTAATTTTCTTTATCCTAATGCCTACCGCTTTTGGCATTGATAATACTTTACTTTATATTCCTAACAATATTCTTACCGTAGATTTTGATGGTTTTCCTACTTTAATTAGTCCTCTGGTAGGATTAGCAGCCTTTATAATTGTTTCTAACTTAACCAAAGGCAAACAAAAATATCGTAATTCAGTAGAGTCTGAAGCAGAAATTGCTCGCAGTTATCGTTAATTTAACCTGAGTTCGGGATAAAAGAATTGCTCGAAGAGAATAGTTTTTAGTCTTTAGTTTTTTTTTAGTTTGACAGGGCGGAAATGCTCGGGTTTCCCGAGCTTATTCCACGCCCTGTTAACCCGTCTGACAAGATTTTTAGTAGCTCAGTTGAAACAGGTACAATCGCTTATCTTTCAACTACATGACCTATATAAAGTCAATCAATAAGTTAAATAGTATTTATACTATATGTAATTTACTTATTCTAGGTTTTCTTAACTTGTCACTAATAACTGTACGGGCGGTTCGGATGCGAAGCTAATCCTCTAGGGCGAACCGCCCCTAACAACTAGATCGATAGTCAGTAGCTTAACCCGAACTGAGTGTATTCTCAGACTTGTCTATAAAATTGAATTGTTAAACGAGAAGTACCAATCCCCTACTTACTACTCAGTTTCATTAGTAATTTCAAATTCAAGATCGCAAAATTCTGGTTTGAGATCTCGCTCCATCAAAGCTTGAATCGCCTCAATAGGTGTGATTTTGCCCCTCAACAAACGATGAACCTGTCGCGCAATTGGCACGGGAATTGCTTCAATATCGGCGATTTTCACCAAGACGTTGGTGGTATTAACTCCTTCGGCAGTACCTTCTAATTCTTCCAGGATTTGTGGCAAAGTTTTAGCTTGAGCTAGTCCATAACCCACTTGATAGTTACGCGAAAGAGGACTGTCGCAAGTAGCGATCAAATCTCCCAAGCCAGACAAGCCAAAAAAAGTTTCTCCCGAAGCACCCAAATGAGTCCCGATCCGAATCATTTCGGGCAAAGCACGAGTTAATAAAGCAGCTTTAGCATTCGTTCCCAAATTCATGCCATCACAGACTCCTGATGCGATCGCAATGACATTTTTCAAAGTTCCTCCCAATTCTGTACCGATGGGATCTTCATTGACATAAACTCGAAAAGTCTCAGAAGCAAATATATCCTGGACTTTTTCCGCTGCTGGGAGCTCGTTGCTTGCCACTACGGTTGCTGCGGGTAATCCTTGGGCGATTTCTTTAGATAAGTTAGGTCCCGACAAAACTACTACAGCATTATTGGGAAAAGCAGTCTGCCAAATTTGAGAAGGAGTGCGAGTAGTCTCTGGGTCTAAGCCTTTAGTGGCAGTCACAATAATTTTGTCGGTGGGCAATTTTAATTTTCTCAACTTCGAGATAGTTGGCTTGACTCCTTTCATGGAAACAGCAGACAAAACTATCTCTGCATCTTGGACTACAGATTCCAGGGATATATCGCCGCGATGAGACCAGAAACAGACATTATGGTTATTATTTTTGGCGATCTTTCCTAATGCAGAACCCCAGACACCCGTTCCTAAAATAGCGACTTTACTAAAGGTCATATTCACTCTTTACAATCTCAAATAATGTTTTTATCTTTTCACTGTTCATTAATTAACAGTATCTTTTTAATAATCTATACAACTATCTGGCAGTGTAACCAGTGGTTTTGTTGACTATTAACTTACCAAACTTTCGTTTTACTTGATTTTTGGATAGGCTTTTCACTTCAACATTACTCGACCAGAAAGCATTAAACATAGTTTCCATCAAGATAATTTGATTGGTCAATTGTTCCCCGTCAATATGAGGTTTGAGATTAGCCGTAACTATCTTTTTCATTGAGTTTAAGGCTTTTTCCTTAGTCTGCGCTGCGAGTAGTCTTTATTTGGCTTGCGGATCGTTCTCGAATTGCGCTACCCAATCATCGTATTTATTAGCAATAGCTATTCCTACATAGGTACAAAACACTGGAAAACATACATTCACAGCAGTGTTGGTCAGAAGAAATGAGTTTAATCATAATGGATGATTCCCAAGATAATGCTTTACCTTCTGCAGTACTTTGGTTTAGCGGTAGTTTGCCCGTTTGAGGTTATTGGGGATTCTTTATACTTAACTTTTGTGGGGAAGATAAACAATGAAATAAATATTATGTATAAAGACATGACTATATCTCGATAATTTTTAGCTGTTATCGAATTAGCTTGATGTAGAAGTTAAGTTTGGGCGAAAATAATTGCAAAGAGGAATATCAGTCCATGAATATTAAAAATCATCTAGATTATCGAGCGATCGCAACAGAATTAATGGGAATTGAAACAACTTTAGATCGCGATCGCCTAAGTAAATTATCTTTAGACTACTATCACTTCAGTCCTATCCTGACAGAGAAATTACAAGCTAAACGAGGAGAATTAGCAGTTTTCCCTACTTTAGAATCAGAAGTCTTAGAAGTTGCCCAAACTTGCCTTAAATATAAAATCCCCCTAACCGTTAGAGGTGCTGGTACTGGTAATTACGGACAGTGCATTCCCCTCCAGGGTGGAATTATTCTCGATCTGAGCAAAATGAATCAGATTGTCAAGCTTAAACCTGGTATCGCTACAGTACAACCAGGAGTCAGAATGGCAGCTTTTGACAAGCAAGCTAGAGAGATTGGCTGGGAATTACGCATGGCTCCTTCTACCTACCGTACTGCTACTATTGGCGGTTTTGTTGGTGGCGGAAGTGTGGGAATGGGTTCGATTAATTACGGACAAATAAGCGATCGTGGTAACCTAAGACGAGTGCGTTTGGTTACTCTCGAAGACGAACCTCAAGTCATAGAATTACAGGGAGATGAAGTACAAAAAGTAATTCACGGCTACGGCACTACAGGAATTATTATCGAGTTGGAAATTCCCCTTGCCCCTGCTTATCCTTGGCAAGAAATTATCGTTACTTTCGATGATTTTATGACTGCTGCACGCTTCGGACAAGCTCTAAGCGATAGTGGGGGAATAGTCAAAAAACTAGTTAGTATTCATCAAGATCCCATCCCTAGTTACTTTACTGCTTTAAAAAATTATTTACCTGAAGGAAAACAAGCTGCCTTATTAATGGTATCAGAATACGACTTGCTGCCTTTGAAGCAACTAGTTAAAGAATTTCAAGGAACGATAACTTACAGCAAAAGTGCAATCGAAGCAGCCAAAGGAACTAGCTTATTAGAATTTACCTGGAATCACACCACTCTACACGCTCGCAGTGTTGATAGCAGTTTAACTTACTTGCAGACATTTTATTTCACTTTAGAAAGACTCGAAAAACTCTACCAACAAAGAGGAGATGAAATTACCATCCATTTAGAATTTTTGCGTGCGGGGGATAAAGCCGTACCTGCGGGATTGCCATTAGTCCGCTTTACTACTCCAGAAAGACTAAATGAAATCATTCGCGATCATGAAGCTCAAGGGGCATTTATTGCTAATCCTCACGTCTATACTATTGAAGATGGTGGTAATAAACAAATCGATTCGCAGAAAGTAGCATTTAAACAACAAATCGATCCTTATGGCTTATTAAACCCTGGTAAGATGCGTGGCTTTCCTCAGCCTCATAACTATAGTCGTTCTAATTAATTTCTTTACGATCTAGGCTATCGTTTTGGGGGAATGAGGAAGTGGGTAAAGGCTCTTTTGTACCTAAATCAAAGTGCCTACTCCCCCCTTGTAAAAAACCTACCCTTGTGAGGAGCGGTGAGATGACAATGTGAATCGATGTGGAAAAAAAAGAACCTGGCACTGAGCTATTTTCCCAGGAGGCTACCCTCCAAGTATCTTCGCCGCAACAGCGTTTCACCATCGAGTTCGGGATGGGGTCGAAGTGGTTCCACCGCGCTCATAGCACCAGGAATATCTGTGGGAT
>NZ_JBZNBU010000066.1:0-22632 GCF_058530065.1 Waterburya sp.
TCAGGGGTCAGGTAGGGACTCCGATGAGCGTTCCCTTGCGCCTGTCGGCGGCGCGGGGTCTCATCGTTTCATGAAACGTCCGTACAGGGGTCAGAGGTCAGCCCTAAAAGCACTAAAGTATTCCCTTCGGTCAAGTCAGAAGGTTTTTAGGCTTTAATCGTCGATTAAATTTTTTTTTAGATGGTTTCTAAATAAAGTAAAGCTGCTTAAGATGCCACTAAGAATAAATAATGTTGGCGTTAGCCAGTCTCCCCAACGTACGTAAAGAGTTTGGTTTTGACGGCGATATATCGTATCGGCATGAATGGCATATTTATTAATTGCTGAAATCCAGAGAGTATTACCATGAGGATCGACGATCGCACTATAACCTGTATTGGTAGCCCTCGCAGCCCAGCGATCGCTTTCAATAGCTCGCATTACGTCTTGGGCGTGGTGTTGGGCGGGCATAGTATCGCTATAATGGGCGTTATTAGATGCTGTAATGATAAATTCGCCTCCTGCTTTTACCTGTCGCCAAAAATGCTGGGGAAATGCCGACTCGTAACAGATGGCAATGATGGCTTTACCGAAAGGAGTATTAAAGATTTGGTCTTTGTCTCCTGCTGCAAGATGGGCTTCTAAAGGAGAAAGGCGATCGATTATTTTGCCGACAATGGGTTCAAAAGGAATATATTCTCCCAAAGGAACTAGTTTGTACTTATCGTAGCGACTATAGGTTTTTCCCTCCCCCGTTAAAGTAAAAATACTATTAGTGTAACTAGAGCCTTTTCTGCCATTTGCCCCTACCCAAGCGGGAACTTTTTCTCTAATTACTGCTTGATAGAAACTAGAATTATCTAAGATATTTTCCCAATAAAAAGGCAATGCTGTTTCTGGAGTTAAGACTACATCTACTCCTTGTTTTGCTAATCTTTGATAACCCGAAGTATAACCCGCGATCGCTTTACGCCAGCCAGAGGAATATAGTTTAATTTCATTAGGAATATTGCCTTGAACGATCCCTACTTTTATTGCTTCTAAGTTATCTTTGGCTACGGGTATCTGATATAAATAATAACCCCCAAGATGACCGATAATTAGAATTGCAACTGGAGCAATAAATAATAATAGTTTTGGTCGCAATTTATGATTAGATTGCCCATACAAACAGGCTTCTCCTAAAAGAAGATTGACTATTAAAATAATTATCGCAACGGTATTAACTCCCGATATTTTATTTAATTGTAGAATAATTAGATTATAAGGACTTTGAGTATAAGCGATCGCTGGCCACCACAAGGGAGTATAACTCCATAGGGTTTCTAAACTAGACCATAAAGCCACACTAATTAAAACTAAAGTTAACCTACTAAATAAACTTTTACGATTAATTTTACGAGCAATTAAACCCACTCCAATTCCCCAGGCTACTACTACTCCACTTCCCCACAAAGTAATAAAAATCCAGCAAAAAATTGCAATTGCCAAACTAGCCAACCAAGGAACTCCCATCCAAGTTAGAGGATGAACTCCCGTTATCCAAAATAAAGCCAAACCATCATAACCAATGCCCCAAGCTAGGGAAAGAATAATTATTTGGTTTAAAGTTTTTTGGGTTCTAATTAACAACCATAAAGGGGCTAGGGCAAACCAAGCAAAATACCAACTATTAAAAGGTGCTGGGGCTAAACCCATTAAGATACCCGAACATAAAGAAATTAATATTTTCAACATTAGATTTATCTTCAACTACGCCTGAAGTAAATTAGCTTTGCCCCATAGGTTATTAGCGATCGGTACTTCTGACTCCTGACTTACCTTTTAATATGCAAACTAGGTAGAAAATTTTTAACTTATATAAAAACTCACAAACATCGTCAAATCAAACTCTATCTAAGGGTAGATGAACTTTGCTATTATATTTTTTAGAGTATAGTCTATAATTTAGAAAAAAAGAGACTAAGTAACTTTGGATTGCATTCTACAACATCTCAGTTTGAATAAATAATTTTATCTAAAAAAATAGTATAAATAAAATAATAAAAATGGATTTATTGATAGTATTAGCTTTTTTTAGTATCGTCTGTTACTTATTTTTAAACTTTGAAGAGTTCAGATCTATTATTTAAAAAAAAATTCTGCTCGCTTAATATCTTTACGCCAGTAAAGCTCGAACATTCCATCTTGTCTTTTTAGATCATAGTTTTGTTGGATAGTAGGAGTTATTTTTGACCAATCAAATCTTTTGAATAAGATTTGTTCTGGTTGATATTGGGCGATCGCATCAAGTAATTCTCTTCCCGTCAACTTACCCGTTTCTAATTGCTTAGAAGAAACTACTGCCAGACTGGGAGGAACTATTAAACCAGAGCGAAAAGCAAATATGGGAGAGTCGGTAATCATCCAGTTGGTAGAAGAGCTTTGTTGGGCTATTTCGGTGATGAATTGTCTTTCTAAAGAGTTGGTTTGTCTATATCCTATGCCCATATTTTGCCAAGATTCTATCTTTTTAAAAGTAGTTTTTGTGTGTTCTCCAATCATCAAGATAGAAGTAATAAAAACAATAATACTAAAAGCAATGACTGTTTTTTTAGGAGATGTTTTTTTAGCTGTAAGAAGCTGAATGAATTTTACAATAACTTCTTTGAGTGCATATCCTACTAGAGCGATTGCAGGAAGATAGACTAAAATTGAATGATGATACCAGACTGGTCGATGTTGTTGTAGTAAGAAAAAACTGACCAAGAACCAGGCTAAAAAATAAAATGCTTGCCATTGTTGCTGGCGGACAGCAAATAAAATACCTAACCCCGATAAACCGAAGAGAAAAACTCGATAGTTAGCTCTAATAGCATCATCTAAAGATAAATTTTCAAAAGCTGCTAAATTTCTAGCATCGCTATGATTATCTATGAGAAAATAAATATTATTATAGCCAACTAATAAACCGATTAAAATTAAAGTTAATCCTGAAAAAACCAGACACCATAAAATAGCTGGTTGAAGTTTTTGATACCAACTTGCTAAATTTAATTGACGACTGCCCCCAGACCAAGAATCTATTAAAATACCTGCAACAATTATCGGAGCTAAAAACAAGGTAAATAGCTTAGTTAAAATAGAAAGACTCAAAAATATGGCTGAAGCTATGAGCCAGATATTTTGTTTTCCCTCGTGCCAGATGATGATAGTTAATATAGCTGTCATGGCTAATACTATGGCAGGCAAACCAATCATTACCGAAACGCTCAGTCGAAGATAATTAGGAGCTACGAGCAATAATAAAGAACCAATAAAAGCAGCTAATTTACCGCCCCAAAAATATAAAATCAGCCAATTTTCCCAAGCTAATATTGCTGCAAACAATAAAATAACAGTCCTGGCAAAATTAACCTTTTCACCAAAAATATTAAAGACAAAAGCCAATATATAGGTCAACAATGGAGGTTGATCGTTCCATACTTCTGTATACAAACGATAGTTATGTTTTAGCAGTGATGCTTTCATTAAATTAATACCTTCGTCAGGATCGAATTCAAAAACATTAAACTGATAAATAATAATCGCGCCAACCAGCAAGACAACGATGGGAATCAATAAGGATAAGAAAAAAGACTCTCTAGTTAATTTATTTTCCAAGGCGATCGATTTTGGTAAAAGCTAATATTAGCAGTTAACCTAAGATTATGTCCCGCGATCGCAAGATCGACAATCCTCAATTATTTTGTAATAATCCAAGACTTTGCTTGACTCCATTCCTGACTGGGAAAAATTTTAGCCGCTACTAAGTAGATTAAACTGAGATAACAGTAGGATAATTAATACCGTTGTTTATTTTTATCCCTTACTTCTTATTTCTTGCTGCTTAGATATGAGTCAAACTACGATTAAACCAGCCAAAATCAGCCGTGTCTTGCCAGATTCGATCGCCGAAGAAATTGGTTTTGAAGCGGGGGATGCGATCGTTTCGATCAATAGTATCAAGCCTCGGGATTTAATTGACTATCGTTTTTTATGTAGCGATGAATATCTAGAATTAGAAGTAGTCGATACGTCAGGAAAACTTCACGAGATCGAGATTGAAAAAGACTATGACCAAGATTTAGGACTAGAATTTGACACTGCTTTGTTTGATGGCTTAATTCAGTGCAATAATCGTTGTCCATTTTGTTTTATCGATCAGCAACCCCCTGGCAAAAGAGCCAGTCTTTATTTAAAGGATGATGATTATCGCCTCAGTTTTCTCTATGGTAGCTATCTCACTCTGACTAACCTCACGGAAAAAGAATGGCAACGAATCGAACAGATGCGCCTTTCTCCTTTATATGTTTCAGTACACGCTACCGAAGCTGAAGTGAGAGCTAGATTGCTGAAAAACGATCGCGCTGGTTTGATTATGTCTCAGTTTGCTTGGTTTCAAGAGAGACGCTTGCAGATCCACGCTCAAGTAGTAGTTTGTCCTGGCATAAATGATGGAGTGCATTTAGAAAGAACTTTATTAGATTTAGCTTCATTCCATCAGGGAGATATTCCTGCTGTCGCCTCCGCAGCAGTTGTTCCCGTTGGATTGACTCGGTTTCGCCCTCAAGAAGATGAATTAACTCCCGTCAACCAAGCTAAAGCTTTAGAAGTCATCCAACAGGTACGAGAATTACAGCAAAAATTTAAACAGCAGTTTGGCAGCAATTTTGTCTGGTTGGCAGATGAGTGGTTTTTAATTGCAGGGTTAGAAGTACCTCCAGAGTCCCATTACGAAGACTATCCCCAAATTGGTAATGGGGTAGGTTCGATTCGTTTATTTTTAAAACAATTTCAAAATACCGCTAGAGAAATGTTACCCGATAAAATAGCTACTCCTCGTCGTTTTACTTGGATAGTAGGTAATGCAGTGGAAAAAGCTTTTCAACCGTTGGTAGAACAATTAAATACTGTACAAGGATTAGCAATCGATTTAGTAGCTTTAAACAGCAAATATTGGGGACAAGAAATTACTGTTACTGGCTTGTTAACGGGACAAGATTTACTCCAGGGTTTGCTAGGAAAAGATCTAGGAGATGGTATTCTCTTACCATCTTTGATGCTCAAACACGACGATACTAAGTTTCTCGATGACATGACTGTCGAAGATCTTAGCAGCAAGCTATCAATCCCTATTTTTCCTATTGCTGATGTGAAGGAATTAATTAATTGTTGTACTGAATTATAGTTCACCTGAGTTGGGGTTAAACTACTTTAGTTATTAGTTATTAGTTATTAGTTATTAGTTATTAGTTTTTAAACTTTCCAACTATTTTAAGCTAGCTGGTAGTTTTGCTTGTTTTAATAAAGGATCTAGGGACTTAGCAATTTTATCCGCGAGAATTTTTTGACCGATATTGTTGGGGTGAATAATATCCTGTTGTCGATGTTTGGGATTATCGATAATTCCTTTAAGTACTTGAGGAATTAAATAAGAGTTAGTTTCTTTAGCTACGCGCTGATACAAGTCTTGGTATTCGTCGGTAAACAATCCTAAGTTCATGCCTAAAATTACTGTAATTGCTTTTTTAGCCTGTATTTGAGCTATTATTTCCTTCAAATTTTCTTCGGTTACTGTTTTCGGAACTTTCTTGAGAAAATCATTTCCGCCTAAAGCAATAATGACCATCCAAGGCTTTTTAACTAAAACATCTTCTGATAATCGGGCTAGAGCATCAGAAGTTTTATCTCCGCTAACTCCAAGATTAACAATCGGTAGAGCGATTTTTTGACCGAGTAGATAAGGATAAGCTTGCTCTTCTTTTAACCCATAACCAGCGGTAATACTATCTCCCAAAGCTAGTATTTTTTCTCCCATTCCATGATTGATATTAGCGATATTATCTAATCTAGTTTGACAGCTATTTAATATAAGAGCGCAACTAAAAGCCAAAATCACGATCGATATAATTTTACCTAAATATGCTATAAAACTATGTCTATACTGTTTAATAAAATTATTCATTAAAGATTTTAAGAGTTACTTTTTTTAAGCATTTCAATAATATAATCGATCAGTAAACGCCCGATAAGAATTACAATCATGACGATGTTGTAGAGTAAATAAATTATAAAAATACTTACTATTATTCCGCCAACAGTAAAAGGAAAAGCATGAAAAATATTAGACTTATCATCATCGTTTGAGCTATTTAAAGCAATTTCACTACAATGTTGTGTGCCGATCGCAGAATGTCGATCGCATTTAGAAAAACCATTTCCATCTAATACCAATTCTCTAAATTATCGCTACAAATAGATAGCTTATTTCTTCTAGTCCCCCAGTCCCGTCAAGCGGGATAATATCTCCCAGTCACCTAGTCTCCCAGCCCTAAAGTTATCTGTAGTCCCATTAAAGAGAAATGGTATAAATCAGCGATCGCCATACTAGGAGATAAAAATACAGCAGATAATAATATCGATGCAGCTTTACCAGGCAACTGGAGTTCCATTGTTCGCACTCGAATTACTAGACCTATTACTCTCTTATATTGCCCACAATATTTTTCAAAACAACATCAACTTCTTTACCCAAGCGCAAAAGATTAATTGATTAAGAATTACCGCTTTCGCGTTGGTTGGCAAAATAGGGTAAAAGTAAATCTTTACGGGGAAAACGACGATAAATAAACCGCCAAATAAAAGGGAGAGAGATGACAATTAAGATTAAACCAGCGATCCACTCTTGTCCGTCAGGGTTACTAACTGACTGTAATGCAGCATCCTGATTATCAGTTAATTCTCCTAAAAATTCTCCTAAAACCACAAGTGTATTATTCATGCTGTGAGCGATAATAGGAACTATTAGAGTCCTAGTTTTTAGGTATAGTAATGCCCAAGCAATACCCACAACCGAAATACCTATGGGGTTGGGATGTAGGAGACCAAAAATTATCGAAGAACTCCAGATCGCCACGGGGAGATTCCATTTAGTTGCTAGCCTGTGTAGTAAAACTCCGCGAAAAATAAATTCTTCCGTCACAGGAGCGATCGCCACATAGTTAATAGTCTGCCAAATTTTATTAATAGTAGGAAAAATCGATACCCGCGCCTCTTGTTCTGATAGGGATTCTAAAAAAGATTCGTACCAATCAGGAAAAATCAAAGATATACCTTTAAAAGATAATAATGCTGCCCCTAGAGAAAACAACAAAAAAATAATTGTCATGCCTAAAAGGGGCAACCAAGAATACTTAGGACGTAAATTGCCGATTAAATAATTGGGATTGAGTTGCGATCGCTTTAGTTTTCGTCCTAAATACAAGCAAAGGCTGATAAAACTACAAGAATAAAGAATATGAGGGACTAAAGGATCTTGATAGTCTGGCAATGCACTAGTAAAAGCTCCTAAAAAACCATAAATAAAGGAATACACTACATAAAATAGCAGTAACCACAAAAATAAATATCTAGTTTTAGTAAAAGTAATCTTGTCGGATCGTGAGGTGGTTGACATAATATTCTCGATCTAATCTAAGTAGTGTTCCTCTCTACCAGATTAAACTGTAGACAGCAAGCAAAAAAAAGATTTTATTATGTCTATTCCCTTCGACGTGAAATCTGCTCAAAAAAGGATAGATCGCCTTTGGCATCTTCCTGCTAGCTTTGGTATGGAAAGAAATGCCTATCATAACTATCTTAATGAAATAGTTAGCGATCGCTATACCTTAATTAATGGCTTACAACTATTAAGAGATGAATTACAATTTGCCTCTGCCAGTGCTACTGAAATGCAGATTTGCGGTGCAGACTTGAGCTTGCCTAGCGTGGTAACTACTTTAGCCTATACCAATTGTGGCGATCGCATTCACCAAGGAGAAGTCACCAAACGCTATCGAGATGTGGTCGCTTCTCGTTTTGCCACTCTATCAGAAATTGGCGAATTAAAATTAGAAGCATTTTTCCCCGCAGGTGGGGGTACGGATAATGGGGCTACTTTAGCTCATGTAACTGTCGCCCATCAAATGGATGAATCTTTACGGCGCAAACTCTATGAAGGCAATCCCCAATCGATGGTATTGGTAGCAGTAGACCTCAAAACCCATGTAGGAAGACTCAAAGAAGGCGATCGACGCATTTATGGCAAAACTCGCGAATCTCCCTGGCGAGAACCCCGTAATGCCTGTGGGGCTATTGTGGGCGCGCTATCTAGTTACCACCCCCATAATATGATTCATCGGCGGATTAGAGATGATTTGGGAGAAACAAATTTTCAATATCTTTCTAACCATAAAATTTTTACTGATGATGGAGTAGATATTACGATGGCTGTCGCTGCTGCCATTGTGGCAATACGTGGCATCCGCAATACAGCTATGGCAATGACTCAAGAAATAGACGAGCGGGGTGTCGCCCATCTCACCGCCAGTACTACAGTCAATCGCCCTTCTAGAGATGATTTAGTAATTTATTTAGCCAGGGCAACGGTGTTTAATGGCAAAGTGCGCTTACAAAGTTTTGGTACAAAGGCAGACTTATATGGCGGTAAGTTAGTTGACTATGCAGGAGAAAAAAGACTTCAATTAACCTATGCCGATCTAGATGGAAATTCTTTACCTGTAGAAGAAATATCCTATCAAATCAAACCGTCTAGCTTATGTAATGATAGTTAAGCTCGAATCAAAAAAATATACATAAATTAGTAATATTATATTTATTTCTCAAATAAATAATCGGGCAATCTAAAATTCCTTATACCACTTCACAGTTGATTAATTAAATAATATACAAAACTCAACAAAAAGCTCTTCCTAATATGTAATTTCAGATTAAGAATTATTGCAAATAAACTTCTCAAATAATCAAAATGATTTTTACTCAAATATAGTCATATATAGCCTTTGTAGGTTTAATACCTGGTTAATATTCAATAAAATAGAAAGTCGCTTTAGTTGACCTATTTCTGAGACAATCAAGGCAAAGTTTGACAATCAAAACTGTTATTATCCATTTCAATATTTCCCATCGATAAGGTCAATTTAATTTTAGGAGAAAAGACCGATGAAACTTGCTTACTGGATGTATGCTGGTCCCGCACATATTGGTACTCTACGTATTGCCAGTTCTTTTAAAAACGTTCATGCGATTATGCACGCGCCCTTGGGGGATGATTACTTTAATGTCATGCGATCGATGCTAGAGAGAGAAAGAAACTTTACTCCCGTGACGGCTAGTATTGTCGATCGCAATGTTTTAGCCAGAGGTTCTCAAGAAAAGGTAGTTGATAATATTACTCGCAAGGATAAGGAAGAAAATCCCGATTTAATCGTTCTCACTCCTACCTGTACTTCTAGCATTCTTCAAGAAGACTTACAAAATTTCGTCAGTCGCGCTTCGATGGACACCCAAGGAGATGTTTTGCTGGCAGATGTCAATCACTATCGTTATAATGAACTGCAAGCAGCCGATCGCACTTTACACCAGATAGTTAAATTCTATTTAGATAAAGCTAAGAAAAAAGGCGAACTTCCTACAGACAAAACCGAAATTCCCTCGGTAAACATCATTGGCATCTCTACCCTTGGTTTCCACAACCAACACGACTGTACCGAACTAAAACGTTTAATGGCAGAATTGGGGATTGCAGTTAATCTGGTCATTCCCGATGCTGCTTCGGTACATGACTTGAAAAACCTTCCTCGTGCTTGGTTTAATCTCGTTCCCTATCGAGAGTTGGGCAAAATGACCGCCGAATATCTAGAATCAGAATTCGATTTGCCCTATGTCGATCTTACCCCAATGGGAGTGGTAGAAACTGCTCGATGTATTCGGAAAATACAGCAAGTATTAAACAAGCAAGGGGCAGAAGTCGATTATGAGAAATATATTAATAACCAAACCCTTTATGTTTCTCAAGCAGCTTGGTTTTCTCGTTCTATTGACTGTCAAAACCTAACGGGTAAAAAAGCTGTAGTGTTTGGGGACAATACCCACGCCGTAGCCATGACTAAAATTCTTGCCAGAGAAATGGGCATTAAAGTTGTTTTGGCAGGTACTTATTGTAAATACGACTCTGACTGGTTTACCGAACAGGTCAAAGACTTTTGTGATGAAATTCTCATTAGCGATGATAATGCCGAAATCGGCGATGCGATCGCTCGTCTCGAACCCGCAGCTATCTTTGGCACGCAAATGGAACGTCATGTGGGCAAGCGTTTGGATATTCCTTGTGGGGTAATTGCTGCTCCCATCCACATTCAGAACTTCCCCATCGGCTACAAGCCATTTATGGGCTACGAAGGTACTAACCAGATAGCAGATTTGGTTTACAATTCCTTCACTTTGGGCATGGAAGACCATTTACTAGAAATCTTTGGCGGACACGATACTAAAGAAGTAATTACTAAAGGTATCTCCGCCGATTCCGATCTGAGTTGGGACAAGGAAGCTGCTGCCGAACTGGGTAAAATTCCTGGTTTTGTGCGAGGCAAAGTCAAACGCAACACCGAAAAATTCGCCCGCGAAAGAGGCTTTAGTCAAATCACCCTAGAAGTGATGTATGCAGCTAAAGAATCTGTGGGAGCGTGATTAACTTGTAACCTATAACCTATAACGCTTTTGAGTAATGAGTAATGAGTAATGAGTAAACCAATCGAGTTATTCGATTGCGTCAAAACTTTGAACATTAAGTCAGTCCGCACTCTCAGTCCTCGGCTCTGCCAGGGCTGAGGACTGAGAGTGCGGGTAAGGCGGAGCTTTTTCCTTGATTCTCGATAAGTACCTAGGCAAAATTAATTACATAGCGATCGCCTTATATATGATTTATAGCAATACGAATTAAAAACTCCCGATTTCAAACTAGATACGATTTAACTAATCACCAAAACAGGACAATTAGCTAAATTGATGACGCGGTTGGTGACGCTTTCCATGGCTGCTTCTTCGTCAATTAAACCCAAACCGCGACAATTCATAATAATCAAATCGGCATTAATCTCATCGGCTACATCGCAGATGGTAAAGGCGGGAACTCCTGTTTTTTCTAGGGTTTCTGCTTGAATTCCCTGTCCTGCAAAAAAATTCTTGGCTTTAAGCAATAGTTCGGCTACTTTTTCTTCTGAAGCCATCGCACCTTCGGCATCATTTTCAACAACGGAAAGAATGGTTAATTTACTTTGGTGAATTCTAACCATGTTAGCCGTGATTTCGATCGCCTTACGGGCTTCGCTAGTCAATTCTAAAGGAAATAAAACATTCTTAAACATTTATCCGACCTCAAAAAAGCAAGTTATAGGGAGTTTTGATGGTGTCCAAAGTCATTGTGTCAGAGAAAAGTCAAACTATATCGAAAATTTATCATTTTTAATTATTTATTAGTTGATTGATTTTTACGACTCAGGCGATCTCCCTGACGACATACTGAGTCATAACTGCAATATTGGCAGGCTTTGCGGTCTATATCTGGGGCAACGGGGTAGCTTCCCTGTTGGAGATGGGTTTTTACTCGTTGGGCGAACTGAGCTAGTTCTGCGGGGTCTTTTTGAGGGCGAGAAATGGTTTTTTGTTTGGTCAGGGAATAATATGCTGTGCTGTCGATCGCCTCATTTGGGTGCTTCTCGGCAATGGCATCTTGATATACTGCTAATTGAATATCAATATTAGCCTTGCCAGTAGCGTCTTTAACTCCTGCTGGGGTTACGCCACTGGTTTTATAATCGATTACGGTGAGTCCTGTTTCGGTGCGATCGATTCTGTCTACTTGTCCTCGTACTTGCAAACCATACCATTGAGTATCGAATTTGGTTTCGGTGGCGATAACTGCTCTTTCTGGCGGTAGGAAATCGGCAGCAGCCAGGTTTAGGGCGAGTAAATCTAAGTGTTCTTGTCGTTCGGCTTGCCAACTGGGTAAGTTCGTTAGTTTTAGTTCTGTTTCGGCGGTTTCAAAGGCTTTGGTAAGTTGTTCTTGATTGAATTTGGCTAAGTCTCTGGCGGTTTTGATTTCGGCTAGAGATAGTTCTAAACAGCGATGGTAAAGATTACCTCTAAATGCCGCAGTCAGACTGGATTCTGCTTCGGGTAATTTCTTTAGTTTTAGTAACCTCGCACTAAACCATTTAAAAGGACATTGACCGAGTTGGGTTAGCTGGGAAGCACTAAAGATTTTACTGTCAGGATCGATCGCAATGCCTATTACTCCGTCGTATTCGTTGGGTTGAATTTCACTTTCTCGTTGTGCTTCTACTTGCCAGGCTTGGCTTATGTTCGGGAGAGATAGGGAAGATGCGGTTTGTTTATCTAATAAACTTGGCTGGCGTAAGTATTGTTGTCTGGCAGACTCGATACTAGCTATGGGTAGGGTATCTATTGGTGTGGCTTGGAGTCCCAAACGGGTTAGATAGGGACTGGGTAAAGTAAAAGTGCGATCGATTAATTCGGGATAGGAAAAGACGATTTTTTGTTGGGGGATGCCCAAGAAGCAATAGAAATGAAAGTTATCTCTTTGGGCGATATTAATCGCAGTTTCGATCGCATATCCTTGTTTGACTAGTTGTTTGCGACTGTAGAAATCTAAAATCGGATCGTCGTTTATTTCCGTTGGTAAAATGCTTTCGGCACTACCTAAAAAGAAAACGTAGTCATAGCTAGTACCCAACAAAGCACTGGGATGGTGTAATTCAATGCCTCCCCTTCCTGGTTGGGCGTTAGTAGTTAATAAAGCTAATATTGCGCCCATTTCATCAATAAAAGCTGGTTTGCTAATTACTTGCTCTTGGGGATAGCTTAATTCGACTAAAGCCTCTTGCAGACGATAAAAAACGGCAATTTCTCGCGCCCAATATTTCCCCTTCTCCAATACATCCCAAGCAGTAAAAATAGCTTGTAAATGCTGTATCCATACCTGACGAGAATTAGTTTTTGCTAAAAAGTCTATGGCACTCAAATCTACTCCCAACTCTTGCCATGCAGCTATACCCTGGGGATAGCTTTCCCGCGCCTGTTGCCAAATATCCTCTGTCATCAATTTAGCTAAAGGATGGGATAGCAATTTAGCCGTTGTTTCAAAGGGAAAATCTTCTCTAATTGCTTCCAATAACAACTTCAACCAAGCACCAATGCGAGTTTTTTCCAAAGGAATCTCATAAGCAACGTGCAAAGGCAAACTATATTCCCAAGCCAGATCGATTAAAGTCTCCCCATACAACTGTTCGTCATTGCAGACTAAAACAATATCTTTCGCTTCCACTCCTTGAGTCAACAACACCTTTACCTGACTCAATACTCCCCTAACCTCTTCATCTAGATTGGGATATACGTTTAAACTCACCCCTTCAGGCAAGTTCCCTTGCTGTTTAAAACAACCTTGCAGGGAGGTTTCATGAAACGTACCTACATTCCCCAAAGTCCAGCCTTGAGATTGCAACCACTGACAAAAACGCTGATTGCGGGGATATAAATCGTCTGTGGGTAGAACTAAAATACTGCCTTCCCCTGCGATCGCATTAATTACCGCTAGTTCGTCTCTGGTAGGGGCAAAATAACCATAAAACAAATAAGGTTTTTGATAGGACGCATCCATCGATCCTTGCCAATATACTTCCGCTGGATCGAGTTTCTTTCTACTCCTCAACAAATTACGATAGGCGATCGCCAGATTACACACCTGTTGCACTCGCAGATCGTCATATTGTTGTAAAGCTGTTAGGTTAACACCACTCCGAAATAGATCCTTAACCGCAGCCGAAAAAGCCTTAGCTGTCCCTTCAATATCCTGAGTATCAATAACTTCTCTTATCGCTTCTTGCATCAAACGACGACTCAACAACAGCGAAGCAATACCCCAACCCTGACGGCGTACTAGATTTTGGGTCAAACTTTCTAAACTATAGTGAGATATTTTCACTTCAGAATTAGTCAACTTGCGGACGTGATGGGCGATGGCACTACTAGGCGTAATTACCTGGAGGCGATCGTTAAATAATGAGGGATCTAATTCGGAAATGATGTATTTGGTCATTGGTTTTTAGTCATTAGTCTTTAGTGGTTAGTTTTTAGTTCTTTTAATATTCGATTAATAATACTAATTTTACAAAGTAACTACTGACCATTAACAAAGGACAAATGACAAAGGACAACTAACCACTAACAAAATTAACGGGATTTTGATCGTATCTATGTCTGACGGGAATTGGTTCGGATTGGCGATCGCCATCTAATGCAGCAGTTTCTTCTAAAGCAGTACGCAGTCTTTTGGCGGCATAAATCGACATATCTCTTGGTACGTTTATTCTATCCCGTAAATAACGCAATGCCACATCCGATCCTGCTGGGGGTTGGCAGGTTTCATCGGTCATCATTCTAGTTAAAGCGCAACGCAAAGCTTCGTCAAATAAATTAGCTTCAGCGGGGTTGACCTGAATAATATTATCTTTGTGTTTGATAACCCTGGCTAAAGCTTCTTGTTTCGAGTTGGCTGGTTCGGGATAAGCCACGTCTGGAAGCCCAAACCAAGCACCGCGATCGACTCTCTCTTGGTTAGCTAAGGTCTGAGATTCCCCATTGCTATAACAGCCTCCCATTTGGGGCGGTAAGTCGTGTACGTGGGTGTGAAAGTCGCTTTGCGTACCTCTATAAGTCGAACGAGTTTCCATCGCCTCAAACCAAGCAGCAAAACGGGGGTTTTCTTCTCGCATGGAATAGCCTTTGTAGTAGTACAAGCTGGCATTCATTCTTTCTACATAGGGAGTAAAGATAACATCCACAGTACTAAATTCTTCGAGAAAATACGCCCCAGTCGTACTCGCTAAAGCCTCTTCTACTGAAGCCATAGTTGCAATAAATTGCTGGCGGTTGCTTTTTTCTTGTCCTGGGAAGATCGCCCGCTGACAAAGCCAACCACACCAAGCTCGAAATAACAGTCTTTCCAATCTGCGTAGGGGCAATACATCAGGATCTTGCATCCCTTTATAGAGTACGCCGAATTCTTTTTCTAAAGCGATCAGAATATCATCGCTTTCGGTAATAATGCGCCCGTCTAATTCTACTGCGGGTAACATCCCCGAAGGTACTTTGCGTTTATACCAACTTTCCTTTTTTCCGTAGCAAAACATGGTTACTTTCTGAATGCGGTAGGGAATTTGCATCTCTTCCAACCACAACCACAGCTTTTGACAGTAAGGACACCAAGCATGATTGTCTCGAAATAAAGTTATTCTGACATCTACTTCGGTTTTGCCAAATAACCTCAAAGTAGCTTGAGAGTTGGTTTCGCCGTTAATATAGTTTGGTTTAAAATCGGTTAAATCGGCTAGTTGTTGCCAAGTAAGAGGAGTCATTTATATTAAACATTGAACATGAAATACGTGGTGGGTAACCTCGTCTCTTTAGAGCGAGGCGGAACACCCGAAGCGGGCTAAAGAGCCGCCTGTCCGCTACCAGTGGTGAGGATCTTCTATATAGGTTTTTATTTTAGCAGTGCTAACCTTTCCTGTTGTCTCATAAAAATAAGATCTACTCCACAAAGAAGGAAGTTTGAGTAACGTAGGATTGAGGTTAAAAGATGGACGCTGGATTAAAGGATAAAGTGATGCTAGAACTCTCTGATGAGCAGTTGTATGAACTCATCGATATGGTTGTCTGGAATTAAGTTTATCTCTTAAATCACACAATCTATTACGAATGGACGAGACAGGGCGTTCTTGCCTGTTATATAGTTCTCGTTGTATCTGTGTTTCCTGATTGTAAGAAAACTCTACAAAATCAGGAGACAAATGATTGAGATTGTGATTAGGAATAGAAGGGAATGCTTCAACAGCAGGTCTTGAATTTTCTAATTCATAAGCGTTTAACTCTTGTTCGGCTTCTAAAGTACCTACATAGGGCTGAAGCCCCTCATTTTCCATTGCAGGATGTTGATAGTTATTATTCATAATTGATTAAATGTTAATTGATAGTATTTTTGTTCTGATAATGCAGTTTCAGAATCCTCACAAATTCATGTTTGGTTTCTGGGCTGAGGATTTTGTTATTCCTTATCTTCAATAGATTCTGTTCTAGCGAACACTGTGTATCTCTCATTGTTTTATGTCATAAATATCTATTTCCATAAAACAGTAAAAGTCATGATACTTAGTGTTCAAAAATCGCCAATAGAACACTAAAAATATTTTCTGTATATTTTTAGCTTCGTAAGTAACAAGACCCACCCCCACCCCTTCTTATATATGAGGTATAGGTCTTAGATTAACCGCTTAAAAAGCTAATAGGAGTCTAAACATGAGGTGGAGAAAACTTAGACTTATGAGTAAAGAGCTATAGCCCCCCTCTGGGGTCAGGAATTTTACAACTAGATATTTATTTTTCACCAGGGTTAGTCAAGAGACTGACCCTTTTTTTGTCATTTCATTTAACAAATAAGGAGACAAACAAATGACTAATTTCAATCAAATCAACAACATCAAAGTAACTGAATCCACTTTAGAAGTATTGCGTTCTAAATACATCAGAAACAACAATGCAGTAGATGTAGAATTCATCAACAACCTTGAGGTAACTAACTTCATTGAAGAAGCTGTCAGTCAAGATAGAGCAATCGCAGAACTGATGAAAGCACGCTTTGATGTTAGTTATACCAAAGTAAGCAAAGCTAACAAACTAACTGGTGAAGTAGTTAAAATCCATCAAACCAGAAATGGTATCCAAACCAAAATCACTATCAACTATGGTGAAAGCACTGTAGCTGTATTAAGAGAAGGTAACAAGATTCCTAATGTTTATCACACTCGCGAGTATGTAATCCTAACCTTCAAAGCAGATGAAAAGGTTAATGATAGCGAAGTAGTATCTGGTATTTATCCTGCTGCTGCTGGTCTATATTTGCTGCAAAACACCGTAGGTAATTGTATTGCTGCTGGAGATGTAGAGGACTTAGTTCAATCTCTTATCGGTAAAGTATTAGTTGACCGTCCTGTTCAGGCTAAAGAATATTATGGTCGTCGTAATAGTGAGATTGAAGGACAAGAGTTAGACCAACAAGGCATTGTTGAGACTCACAAAGTCAGTGCTATTGGTGTATGTCCTAAGTTCCTTGGTAGCAAGCAAACTCTAGAATTTTGTAAAGCTGACTTCAACGGCAATAAGACAAAAAGTTCCCAACACCGAAATAGGGAGAATATATGGTGTTAATCATAGAACTATTTTCAACATCAAAAAAGGAAATACTTGGGTTCATGTCGCATGAAAGAAGTGACACTGTAAAGACCATATGAAGATATAGAAATTGGGGACAAATTGGGGATATGATTATGAGTAATCCAATTTTTCCTACAATTTCAAATCAATGAAACACATACGGGATAAAGTATCGGGATGACAGGATTTGAACCTGCGACATCCTGCTCCCAAAGCAGGCGCGCTACCAAGCTGCGCTACATCCCGTTAGTGGTAACGTCTAGAACGGCGTAAATACGTTCCAGCAATTTACCAACTTTAATAGAGTAGCACATTTTTATATCAATTGATTTGTTTTTCTGGGCAAAATCTGGGCAATACCCATGTTTTCAGAAAATCAATCAAAAGCACGTATTGGCAAGGTTTCCATAGATACCTTTGCCTAATAACCCAAGTTGCTAGTTATTGAGACAGAGAAACGAAAAGTAAGAAAATCTCTCCAGAAGCAAAAAGTATGGAGAGAATAAAATGCTTGATGAAATTATAACGATTTATGCCATAGTCGAAGATTTACTAAAAGCAGTCGGACATATTGAAGACAGTCGTGTTCAGATGAGTGATGCCGAAGTTATTACCGCAGCATTAGTAGCAGCTAGATTTTTCAATGGAAATCATATCCACCTCATAGGTCATAATATCAAGAATATTTCTGTCTATTAACCTTATTCAGAACAATATTAAGAATTATTCTGACTATTATTCTTTAGTGCGTTGATATCGAGAATATTTCTGGATATCAACCGATACCGCTTATTTCTAACACGATCTAAATTAAATCCCGAACAGTAAATTTACTAATATTTTTTGTTAGATTAATTTCACCTATAAATTATCCAATTCTAATGCCGACAATACCGCTTTGAGTTGGTTAAAATGGCTATAGTATAAAGCTTAAATTTACTCCTCATCACAAGTTCTTCAAGATACTTTTTTATAAAGAATACAGTTAGATAGGCTCATTTTTTCTCGATCCTGTCTCAATTTAATTATTAAATAGGAGTAATTTAATGAAAGATCGAAAGCGAACAGCCAAAGGCTGCGCTGCGCGAACGCCTACTAGGATTGTCATTATGGGGGCGGCAGGTCGAGATTTTCATAATTTTAATCAGGTATATCGCCATGACCCAGAAGTGGAAGTAGTGGCATTTACCGCCGCCCAAATTTCTGGCATTGATAACCGTCGCTATCCGTCTAGTTTGGCTGGTTCTCTTTATCCCGAAGGTATTCCGATCGTTGCCGAACCAGAATTAGAATCTCTCTGTCGCCGAGAGCAAATAGATGCGGTAGTTTTTGCCTATAGCGATCTGACTCACGCTCAAGTCATGCATTTAGCATCAAGAGCCATGGTAGCAGGGGCAGATTTTTTACTTTTGGGGCCAGAACGAACTATGCTATCGGCCAAAGTACCTGTAATAGCTATTTCTGCGGTACGAACTGGTTGCGGTAAGTCTCAAACTACCCGTTGGCTGGCTAAATTACTCCAACAAAAAGGTCTACAGGTGGCAGTTATCCGTCATCCCATGCCTTATGGAGATTTGGAAAAGCAAGTAGTGCAAAGGTTTGCTAGCAAAGCAGATTTAGATGTGGCTGAATGTACGATCGAGGAACGGGAAGAATACGAACCCCATCTAGAAGTGGGCAACATAGTTTATGCTGGAGTCGATTATGGATTGATTGTCAGCAAAGCAGAACAAGAAGCCGATATTATTCTCTGGGATGGTGGAAACAATGATTTTCCCTTCATTAAACCCGATTTACACCTCGTTTTAGTCGATCCATTGCGTCCTGGAGATGAAACTACTCACCACCCAGGGGAAGTAGTCCTGCGGATGGCAGATATTGTAATTATTGCTAAAGTTGATTCCGCAGCCGATGCTGACGTACAGAGAGTTAGCGATACAGTCAAGAGAGTTAATCCCCAAGCAGTTATTGTTCGTGGTGCTTCACCTATTAAATTAGATAATCCCGAATTAGTCCGAAATAGTCGGGTTTTAGTAGTTGAAGATGGGCCGACTACCACTCATGGCGGGATGCCCTATGGCGCAGGCTATGTAGCTGCTACTCGCGCTCAGGCAGGGGCGATCGTCGATCCCAGAACTTATGCCGTTCCCGAAATTGCTGAAGTTTATGCTCGTTATCCCCATATCGGTGCAATCCTACCAGCTATGGGATATTTTCCTGCCCAACTCCAAGCATTGGAAGCAACTATTAACAATGCTGATGCTGATGTCGTAGTAGCAGCTACTCCCAGCAATCTTAATGCTTTGCTCAAACTTAACAAGCCAGTAGTACGCGCTCGTTACGAATTTGCTGAGATGGGTACACCAAGTCTATCCGAACAAATTGAGCAATTTTTATTGCGTCATAAATTGGGAGAATAAAACCTTATGCTTGTAGTTATTGCCTTGGGAGGAAATGCCCTAATTAGGCGCGCTCAACCTCCAGAAGTATCAATTCAAAGACAAAATATTAAGCTAGCAGCTAAAGCGATCGCCGAAGTTGCCAAAGAACATCAGGTGGTAGTTACTCACGGTAATGGACCTCAGGTAGGACTTCTTGCCCTACAAGCTGAAGCCTACAAGCAAGTTCAACCTTATCCCCTAGATGTATTAGATGCGGAAACAGAAGGAGCGATCGGTTATTTGATCGAACAAGAACTCCTCAATCAACTACCCCAACAACAAATAGTTACTCTCCTCACCCAAATCGAAGTTGACCCCTGCGATCGTGCTTTTGCTTATCCTAGTAAACCTATAGGAGCAGTTTATTCAGAGACGGAAGCTAAACAGTTAGCCAAGGAGAGAGGTTGGGCAGTTGCTCCCGATGGCAATGCATATCGTCGTGTTGTTCCTTCTCCCGAACCTAAGAGAATCTTAGAGTTGTCCACAATTCGGTTATTAGTCAAAGTGGGAGCATTAGTTGTCTGTGCTGGCGGAGGAGGCATACCCGTTATTGTTACCCCAGCAGGCAGTATCCGTGGTGTGGAAGCAGTAATCGATAAGGATTTAGCGACAGCATTATTGGCAACTGATTTACAAGCCGATGTCTTACTGCTCTTGACTGATGTTGATGCGGTTTATACTAATTGGAACACTCCAGAAGCACAGCCAATAAAAAGGATAAATCCCCAGCAGCTACGCAACTGTAGTTTTGCTCCTGGTTCGATGCAACCAAAGGTAGAAGCAGCTTGTCGTTTTGTTGAGGCTACGAAAGGTATGGCAGGAATTGGAAAGTTAGAAGATGCAGTAGAGATTTTATTAGGCGATCGCGGAACAATCGTAAGAAGAGAATCGCCAAACTTTGCACATTAGCAAACGAATCTCGATTCAGAAATTTGAGTTTTGGTAATTCCACATATTCCTACAAGAATGCAATCTTTTTAACCCGATTGAGCGCGATCGCCCTTAGTCAGAATAGCGATCTCGTTTTCTGAATTACCCTGAAGATGCTAGTGTTGAAGAGTGGTTGAAATATTTTATTGGGCATCGAATTATGTCAACCTTATATGAAAAGTTGGGTGGCGAAAAGACAGTTAAACTGGTTGTCGAAAAATTCTATGAGAGAGTTTTAAACGACGAGAGAATCAATCACTTCTTCGAGCAAGTGGATATGTTCAAACAGAAAATTCATCAAATCGACTTTCTAACCTATGCCTTTGAAGGCTCTGAGCGTTATCACAGTTCGATGATGAAAGAAGTACATGAGAAGTTGGTTCGAGAGCAGGGATTAAATGAAGAACACTTTAATGCCTTTGTAGAAGACTTTGTGGAAACTCTTAAAGAGTTAGAAATTTCTCCAATTTTAATTGAAGAAGCTGTAGCGATGGCCAACTCTGTGGAGCATCGCAATGACGTACTCAACATAAAAACTTCTTCAACATCAAACTAGACTTTTAATCTTTCTTTTAACCTTGTAGATCGCTACTGGTTAACCAGTGGCGATCGCAGGTGACTGATAAAGCGATCGCTTATCTTGATTTGCTCTTGTGTTAAGTAAAGATTGGGGGTAGTCATAATACTGCATTTTCCCTAGTTAAACGTCCATGTTCCATATAAATGATGCGATCGGCGATATCTAAAATGCGGATATCGTGAGTTACCAGTAAGATTGCAGAATTGTGGCGGAAATTGTCAGCAGTATTAGGGGAAAAGGTTGGTAAGTTATTTTTGCGCGATGCCTGCCAGAATGGAAAAATTGTATCAAAGAATAAAAATTAAGAATCGCAATGTATTGTAAAATACATAACTCTATGTATTATCGTTAAATTTATAATGTGATGCAAATATTTTTTCCTAATCGAATTGATTTTTTTAAGAATACCAACTTATAATTATGGCTAGATTAATTCAAGTAATTAATACATCTGAATTCTCTTCACCAAGTCCAGATCCAGCAGGAATTGCACTAATTAATAACTCTAATAGTTTTTTGATTTCTGATTCGGAAGTAAATGAAACTCCACTTTTTGAGGGAAACAATGCCTTTCAAATTGAGTTTAATGGCAATCTTATCAATACTGGAGATCTGCTAGATTTTTCCACAGAACCGACTGGTTTAACTTACGATTCTGACAATAATACTTTATTTATTTCTGATGATGCTACCAGAAGAGTAACTCGAATTAATCCAGGAAACGATGGAACTTTTGCTACATCAGATGATAATTTTATTAATACTTTTGGCACTGGAAGCTTTGGCAGTCAAGACCCAGAAGATTTAGCATTTCGTCCTAGTTCGGGAACATTATTTATTGCTGATGGAGTAGACGATCGCATTTATGAAGTAACTACTAGTGGTGTTCTAGTTAGTAGTTTTAGTACTTCTAGTTTTGGACTCACAGATCCTGAAGGTATTGGATTTGATACCGCAAGTGGCAATTTATTTATTGTTGGTGAACCAATAAATACTGTATTTGAAGTTTCTACCAGTGGCACTTTAATTCAAACCATAGATATTAGTGAAGCTAATCCCGTACAGCCAGCTGGCATTGAAATTGCAGCCAGTAGCGATGGTTCTGGTCAAAGTATTTATATTGTCGATCGCGGGATTGATGAAAGTGTTGATATCAACGAAAATGATGGCAGACTCTATGAATTTTCTTTAGAGGATTCTAATCCAGGAACAGAGCCAGAAATCACCATTACCGATGCTTCAATTGTCGAGGGAGATAGTGGCAATGATACTTTAGAATTTACTGTTTCTCTTTCGGAAGCTAGCACTGAAGAAATTACGGTAGATTTTACGACTAATGATGATACTGCCCTAGCAGGAGAAGACTATCTAGCTAGCAATGGGACGATAACTTTTGCTCCCAATGAGACTAGTCAAACTATTAATATCGATATTATTGGCGATACAGTAGTCGAAACTCCAGAAGTAGAAACTTTTCTAGTCAATCTCAGCAACCCAACTAATGCTACTATCTCAGATGCTGAAGCTGTTGGCACGATTACCGATAACGATGAA
>NZ_JBZNBU010000067.1:0-9218 GCF_058530065.1 Waterburya sp.
ATAAATACTTGGTGGGTAGCTTAACCCGCCTTTTTTTAATTGTTTTAAGAAATGACTATTTTAGAAAACCCGATTTTATTGTCTTGGTTGAGAATCATGGTGGGTGCTTTGATTGGCAAAGATAATCTCAACCTCTACGATAATTTAGATTGGGTCAGAGAATGCGATCGCTACGTCAATCCCGATTATATCTATCCTCAATATTATCAGAGTAAAAATTTCCATGGCATTGTTGGAGGATATCTTAATGCGATCGCTCCTGTAACTTACGATGTGGTAACTCAATTTGCTGCGCCTCCCAACGAAAATAAATTACGCCAACAAGCTATTAATTTAGTTCAAAAACAACCCCAAAACATTCTAGATTTGGGATGCGGTACGGGAAGTTCCACAATGATGCTCAAACAGGCATTTCCCCAAGCCCAAGTAACGGGATTAGATATTTCTCCTTATATGCTTTTAATGGCAGAATATAAAGCTAAAAAAGCTAACTTAGCTATTAATTGGCAACAAGGATTAGCAGAAGCCAGTCAGTTTCAAGATTGTTGTTTCGATCTGATTTCTATTGCTTTTCTGTTCCACGAAACTCCTGTGAAAATTACCTTAGATATTTTGCAAGAATGCCAAAGACTGCTTAAACCTGGAGGTCAAATTATCATCTTAGATGGCAATCAAAGACGTTTGCGTCACACTCCCTGGTTAATCCGACTATTTCAAGAACCTTATTCGTTAGTTTATGCAGCGGGAAATATCGATGAATGGTTGAGTTCGATTGGCTTGATTAAAATTCAAACTCAGCCTGTTGGTTGGATCTCTCAATTAACAACTTGTTTTCGATCGTTATAGTCGTACAAAATTAGGTTGGGACGAGAAGAAAAATTAGAGATCGAACAATTTTCAACTTTTCCTGTCGCTACCAAACCTCTTCCACAAAAGAAGATATTAAAAAGTTTATTCCATAAAGTTTTTCGCCATTTCCAAGCGACTATTTACTTCTGACCAATTAACAACATTCCACCATGATTCTAGATAATCGGCTCTTTTATTGCGGTATTTAAGATAGTAAGCGTGTTCCCAAACATCATTACCCATAATTGGATATTGACCTTCTATAAAAGGACTATCTTGGTTGGCTGTGCTGGTAATTTCTAAGGTTAAATCCTCATTCATAACCAGCCATACCCAACCACTACCAAATCTTGTTTTGCCTGCATTATTAAATTCTTCCTGGAAGGATTCAAAATCGCCAAAAGTACTATTAATAGCTTCCCCAATCTCTCCAGTAGGTTGACCTCCTCCATCGGGACTCATAATTGACCAAAACATGGTGTGGTTGGCGTGACCGCCCCCATTATTACGTACTGTAGTTAAGATATCTTCAGGTACGCTATCGAGGTTGAGCAAAAGATTTTCTACAGACTCTCCTTGAAGTTCGGGATGAAGAGCGATCGCTTTATTCAAATTTTTAACATATCCTGCGTGGTGTCTGTCATGATGGATAGTCATAGTTTCCCTATCGATGTAGTCATCTAGAGCATCATAACTATAAGGTAAGGGAGGTAGGCTAAACTCCTCACCAGTGGTTTGGGCAATTAGTCTGCTTTGAGAAAAAGAAGTATTCGCACCCATATCTTGAGGAATAGAAGCGATACTTTTATTTATCTGAAAATTGTTAATTAAAATAAATGTAGCTAGGGTAAGACAAAAAACAAAGCCGTACAGTTTTTTATTTTGCATAGATCGAAGTCGTGAAAATTAATTATGATGATTATTTCAAGATTTTGCGCTTATTTCCTGAGATTTTCCTGAGATTTGTGCAAAAGGTTGATTACTCTGGCAAAATTTAGCCAAAAAATCCCTAAAAAATTAGACAGACAATGTCTGCCTCAAAATTAATCTCAATCAATCCGATCTACAGTCTCTAAGTTATTTTTGACGGGGATAAAGCTGCATTAAGGCTTTAATATGAATTACAAATGCCTTCTGCCCCCTGCCTGCATGCGGACACACGAATGTCCTTTGCGCCTTAAAACTATCTATTCTGTACCTGACTTAGATGAAAACTGCTGTATGTTTTTGAGCAACGTAAAGCGATCGCGATGAAATCGCAGCTCGAAAATTATGGAATTCTCTACCTCCAGTCTATACCTCTTTAGTACTACCAAATCACTGCCAATTTCCCACTAAAACATAAGGCGACCAATAATAAGGATGGGGTGGTAAATTTTCTAAAGCTGAGGATGGCGGATTTTCTCGTAAATAATTCATCAGAGATATTTGTGCATTTTGCAAAGCATTTACTTTCTTGGCATTAGGGTTAGCAAATTCTCGATAAAAATCTTTCATTAATTGGGTAGTAGAAGCATCATCTACCGACCATAAAGAAGCTATCGTACTGCTAGTACCAGAACGAACTGCTACTCCCGCCAAACCCAAAATAGCGCGCTCGTCTCCTGTGGCAGTGTCACAAGCACTCAAAACTACTAATTCAGGATTGGTACTGCTAGAGCTTAAAAGATTGCTTAACCCATCTAAATCTATTTTCTGACCGTCTCCCGTAACAACAAAAGTATCTTGAGGATCGGAACTAAATACCCCATGAGTAGCTAGATGAACGATTGAAAAGCCAGATTCTAGCTGTTGTGAGATCTTTTGGCTAGTAAATTCTGCATCTAATAATTGACGGGATTTGGGAAAAATAGCTTTAATCCCCTCTAATTCTTGAGGAACATTAATTAAAGCAGGGAAGATATTCCCCTGAATTTCTACTTGCTGGCTCAATCCTGCTGCCAATACCTTGGTCTTATTTCTAGCCAAAGGTTTAGGGTCGAGTAATTGCAAACTGGGGGCTAAAGCTATGGCATATTGTTCTAATAAATATTGTTGACCGTCATACAAAGCAGAGATAGGAACATTTTGTAATTTGCCGTTTAACACAAAAACTAGGGTTTGAATTTCTGCTGCGGTCAAACTAGGAAGCACGGGGCGAATTAACCAGTCGTGTAACTCTTGAAATAGAGGTAACAGAGTCTGCATATTTTCCCTGATTTCCTCAGAGTTAATCAGAGTTGTGCTAAAGATATTAACCGCAGACTTATTAACGCTAGGGTTATAAAGACTGTCATAAAGTAAATCTATAGTGCGATCGACAGTTGCTTGAGAAATTACGGTAGTAAATCTTTGTAGGGGTTGATTGGGCAAAGAAAGAATTAGATCTAAACGATCGGGCAAAACAATCGGATAGATGACTGCTGCGTTGGGATCTAAGCGATCGATAGTTATGGTTGTATCGGCAGTTTCCGAGCAAGGATCTTGAAAGAAATTGTCTAATTCTGCTACTTGTAAAGATTCGATTACTTGACGGGCTAATTCTAAATTGGGGTTGTCATCTTTAATATTTGCCACTAGTTCTAAAGACTCCAAAGCTTGAGGACGATCGCTTTGTAAGAGTAAATTAGCCAAGCGTAAATAGACTGGTTTGACTTCTTGACGAAAATCTAACTGGACTACGCGATCGTTGGCATTGAGATCGCTACGCAAAGATTGCAGATTGTTGAAAGCATTGGTGTAGGCTGAGATAGCCGATTCTATTTGTCCTTGCTGTTCTAATAACTGACCCAGTTGGGACTGCCACAAATAGGTTATATCTCTGGTATCGCGATCGCTATTTTTGGCTTGGGCAGAAGCTAAAGCCATGTTAGTTAAGGCGATCGCTCGATCTATTTGTTGCGACTCAGCGTAATATTTTCCTAAATAACCCAACGCATAACTTTCTCCCAGTCGATCTCCCACTGTTTTGGCTTGGGAGAGGGCGGTTTGCAATACCGATTTAGCCCGCTGTGGTTTGTCTAGTTTTGCCAAACTACGGCTGTAGTTAATGCGAGAATAAATACTTTGATGGCTGGGGGGAATTTGATGCCAGCTATTATCGATCGCCGTTAATAAACTAGTTCTAGTTTTCGCCAGTCTGGACTCTAGCAACTCGGCAAAATTAGTTGCAGTTTCAATGGATCTAACTTCTTTTTGTCTTTGCCAAGTATCGATTCTACGGCTAGTTTGTTTTTGCCACCAGTCTTCAATTTCAATTAATAAATTGAGAGCATTGAGTCGGGCTTGAACTTGAGTAATAGGAGATGTTTGTCTATCTGTGGCGGTTTTTTGATAGGCGGTAAGAGTTTTTTGATAGGGCTTTAAAACTAATTCGGGATCTTGGCGGTCAATAATTTCGGTAATTTGATCGTAGCTACTGCGATCGCGATCGAGGCTTGCCAAGGCTCGTTCTACATTGCCCAACTCCAACAATGTCGCTCCCCATTGATCGGTATCTTGAGTAGCAATTTCGCTCAATTTTAAGACACTTTTCGCCTTTTCTAACGCACCGCGACTTCTCAAGACAGTTCCCAAACTCCGCAAACCAAAACCTTCCAGGGTAGATATTCTGGTTTTTGCCCTTAGATCTTCGAGTAAAATCTCTATTCCTAGGTCGTTACATTCAGCATTTTTGATTTCAAAAGCTTCTAGCAAACTATCGCAAGCTTTGGGATATAGTCCGAGATCCTGTAAAACTTGAGCCTGATTGATCGAACTCTTTTGCTTGCCCAACAAATCCCCTTCTGTTTCATATGCTTCGGCTGCTGCCTGCCAGCTAGTAACGGCTTGAGTTAGTTCTCCTTGACTGTAAAATTTTTGGGCGGCGATCGCTTTTTCTAATGCAGGAGACGGTTGTGATTGGGCTGGTATGTGCCAACCTACCGTCAAATAAACCGCGATAACAAAGAGGATAATTGTTTTAGGGATAGACATACGTAGTTAGGGCAATTATAAATTGCAGGGTCAAAAGTAAGAGTCGTTATAGGTTATAGGTTATATTACTCGGAATCAAAGCCATAGGTTTCTCTCACAAAATATAAAGGTCTACCTTTAACTTCTTCATAGACTCGACCTAGATATTCTCCCAATACTCCTAAAGTAATTAGCTGCACTCCGCCTAAAAATAAGATTGCCACCATTAAAGAAGCATATCCTGGCACATCTACCCCCAAAATAAGCGTGCGAATTACTAAATATAAGGCGTATAAAAGAGAAATAAAAGAAATAGTAACCCCGACATAACTCCAAATTTTTAGAGGTAGAAAACTAAAAGAAATAATCCCGTCTAAAGCAAAATTCCATAGTTTCCAATAGTTCCAATTACTTTTTCCAGAATGACGAGGATCGCGATCAAACAAGATCGAAGTTTGTTTGTATCCTACCCAAGCAAATAAACCCTTCATAAATCTAGTACGTTCTGGTAGTTTTTTAATCGCTTCTACCACTTGGCGATCGAGCAAGCGAAAGTCTCCAGTATTGGCAGGAATGGGCACGGGACTTATTTTACCAATAGTTTGATAGAAAGCTATGGCTGTAGCTTGTTTGAGCCAACTTTCTCCTCGACGCGATCGCCTGGTCGCATAAACTACATCGTAACCTTCCCGCCACTTGGCGATTAGCTCTCCGATTAATTCTGGAGGGTCTTGTAAATCTGCATCGAGGGGAATGATTGCTGCACCACTAGCACGGTCTAACCCTGCGGTAAGAGCAATTTCTTTACCAAAATTACGGGAAAGATTAATTACTTTAATGGTCGGGTATTGTTGGTTGAATTTGATTAATTTTTCTAGAGTATTGTCTCTACTGCCATCATTAACACAAATAATTTCGTAATTAATTTTTAATGCTTCTAAAGTTAAGTTTAATCTATTGAATAAATACTCGATATTTTTCGATTCATTGTATAAAGGAATTACTATCGATATTTCAATTAAATCTGACTTCATTGGTCGATCGCGCCATTTTAATTAGTTTATTATTTCCAGTGGTGATTAAGATATGAGGGAACTAGAATCAACTATTAAGCAAAAACTGACTTTGATGCAATTGTCAGATTCTTTTTTTCCTTCTGGATCTTATACCCTTTCTCATGGTTTAGAATTTTTAGTTCAGGGCGATCGCATCAAACACCCTGAAGAAGTCAAGACTTTTTTACGCCTACTGTTACACCAGAAAATTGGTACTAGCGATTTGGTGGCATTGATGCATGGTTATCGCAGTAGTGCCAGCCAAAATCTCGAAGAAATCAGAAGGGCAGATCGTTATTTATTCGCGCAAACGGCGATCGCTACCAATCGTCAAGCTCAACGTCAAAGCGGGCGGGCTTTATTAATGGTGGCAAGATCTACTTGGCAACAGGAACAACTAGCAATCTTAGCTCAAGATTTTACTAAAAATAGTTTTAACTGCTTGCATCCCGTAGTTTTTGGAGTAGTGGGCAATGTTGCAAATCTAAGTTTGACCGATACTTCTTTGGCTTTTTTACATGGTTTTATGACGGGTTTATTCGGTGCTGCCATTCGTTTGGGTATTTTGGGACATTTACAAGCTCAACAAATCTCTCTCAATTTAGCATCAGATCTAGAAACCGTTTTTCTCACTGCATCATCGATGAATTTAGAGGAAATGTGGTCTTGCACTCCCGCGATCGATTTAGCTCAAATGAGTCACTCTCAATTAAATTCCCGACTATTTGCTAGTTAACCTTAACCATAATAGTCAAGATTAAGCATTTGAAACTCCTGTTACTCTCCCTGGGGAAAACGCTGCCAAAGATCTGTTCCTTGTCTCAAGCTTTGATATTCTCCATTACCCAAAATCAAATGATCTAATAGGGGAATATCTAAATATTGAGATCCTTGTAATAAATTTTCTGTCAGATTAATATCTTCAGGAGAAGGTTCGAGATTTCCCGATGGATGATTGTGAGCGACGATTAATTTAATCGCCCCTTGACGCATAATTTCGCGAAAAATTTCACGGGGATGAATTAGAGTCTCCGTCGCCGTGCCAATGGTAATAATTTTGGTCGCTAACAAACGATTTTTAACATCCAACATCAAAACCGCAAAACGTTCTTGACTTTGCCACATTAAATCATTGCTTAAGACTGCTGCTGCTGATGTAGGACTATCTACCGTTACTTTTTCATTGGGACGAAATTGAAAAGTACGCTTACCTAATTCTACAGCAGCAATAATCGTAGCCGCCTTAGCAATACCAATACCTGGAATCTTCATCAACTCGCGGGGATGAACATCTCGCAATACATCCAAGGGTGCGCGGCGATAAGTCCCCAATTCTTGTATTATGTGTTGAGCTAGTCCAATTGCCGAGAGATTGCCTCTAGTTTGACCCGTACTAATTAAAATAGCTAGTAATTCCGCTTCAGAAAGATTTTTTGCTCCCATTGCTAATAATCTCTCCCGAGGACGTTCGCTAGGAGGTAAATCGGCTATTCTTAAGCGGTAGGTCATGAATACAGAACAATAAAAAAATATTTTGTAACACAACTATAACTTAGATTTTGCAGCCAATTTTCAATTTAACTAGAATTAAGTCAAAGATTTAATTAACTCCACGGCATCTCGATCGTCAATTTCGTCAATATAGACTTTGACTTTTTCATCCGAAGCAGTAGGCAGTTTTTTACCAGTAAAATCGGGATGAATGGGTAATTCTCTGTGTCCTCGATCTACTAAGACTGCCAATCTGATTGATTGGGGTCTACCATATTCGGTAACTGCATTGAGTGCAGCGCGGATAGTACGACCTTTATAAATAACATCGTCAACTAAAACTACGGTTTTACCAGTTAAATCGAGGGGAATTTTAGTCTTAGCAGGAATACGGGTGCGAATCTTATCGAGGTCATCCCGATAAAAGGTAACATCGATCGCGCCCACGGCGACAGTAGTTGCTTCTAATAACTCGATTTGTTTGGCTAAAAGATAAGCTAGAGGTACGCCCCTGGTGTAAATACCTAACAGAACTATTTGGGATAGATCTCCAGACTTTTCTACAATTTGAGAAGCCATACGATTAATAGTACGACGGATCTCTTCAGCAGATAAAATAGTAACTACTTGGGCTGACATTGGTTCTTGCGATCGTAAAGACTAGTAGTCATTCTAGCTATTGCCAAGACTATCTAACCCAATTCACTTCAATATGTTCATATTTGTTTTTAACTATGGCTAACTCCACCAATCGAGTAGTTATTCATTCGCCTCTAGATATGCACCTTCATTTTCGCGAGGGGACTATGGCACAGACAGTCATTCCTTTAAGTTCTCGTTCTTTTGCAGGGGGGGTAATTATGCCCAACTTAGTTCCTGCGGTAAATAATCTCGAACGTTTGCAAGGGTATTTAAGAGAAATTAAATCGATTGTGGGTAATGATGTTTTTGAACCCTATATGACCGTCTTTTTTAAAGAATATAGCTACCAAGAATTAGAACGATTTAAACCCCATATTATTGGAGTCAAGCTCTATCCTGCGGGAGTAACTACCAATAGCGAAGACGGTGTGGCTGCGATCGATCGCGCCGAAGCAACAATAAAATATCTAGAAGAGTTGTCAATTCCTTTATTGATACATGGGGAGACTCATGGCTTTGTTTTAGATCGAGAAAAATTATTTTTACCAGTCTTCGAGCATTTAGCCCAAAAATTTCCCCGTCTAAAAATTATTATGGAACACATTACTACTGCCGATGCGGTAGCTTTGCTAGATAAATACGAAAATTTGTTTGCCACGGTAACTCTACACCATCTAATTATTACCCTAGATGACTTGGCAGGTGGTTTGCTCAGACCTCATTTATTTTGCAAGCCTATTGCCAAACGTCCTGAAGATCGAGAAGCATTGTTAAATGCAGCCCTCAACGCCCATCCCAAATTAATGTTCGGTAGCGACTCCGCCCCCCACCCTTTAGATAAAAAAGAAGCTTGTGGCTGTGCGGCGGGCATTTTTACCGCCCCAATTGCTTTACCAGCTTTAGTAGAATTGTTTGTCAAACATAATGCGATCGATAAATTGCCAGGATTTGTTTCCGATAATGCTCAAAGAATCTATAACATTATCCCTCCCCAAAAAACTATTACCCTAGAAGCAAAACCATTTAAAGTCCCTGCCACCTACGGCGAAGTCGTCCCCATGTTTGCTAACAAAGAAATCAGTTGGTCTATTTGTGAAGTTATTTAAGAGACTGTTTGTAAAAGAAATATTAAATAACAATAATGGATGCGCCCTACCTTTGTTTTAAAGAGTGGATCGCAAAGATCGCACTCTTTGAATAAATTAGGAATACTTTCCCCCAGTCTCCCAGTCTCCCCGTCTCCCAGTC
>NZ_JBZNBU010000068.1:0-14800 GCF_058530065.1 Waterburya sp.
AAAGAAACAACCATTAGCTTCGATGGAAAAAGAATACAATCGGGAATTAGCAAAGCAAAGAATTTATATTGAACACGTTATTCGTAGCCTCAAAATTTTTCGGATTCTGGCACAGCCCTATCGCAATCGTCGCCGTAGGTTCGGATTACGCTTCAACCTTATTGCTGGTTTATACAATTGTGGGCTAAGTTTAGCGATCGCATGATTCATGCAAGAGGTCTAATAAATGGGGAATTTATTTAGTTGACGAACAAAATAATTTATTAAGTTGCGATTTACATGGAGTCAGCGATGCTTTTGTAGAAAGATATCAACAATATGGCAAAACTGTAGATCCTGTAATGAAATACGTTATGGAATATCACGCCCCCTGTCATGAAGAATTGGTGTTGCCTCCAGGACAATGGAAACAAAGCGAACTCTATCTTCGCTGTTGTGGAATATACGACCACGAACATATTATGACTGGGGGAATTGTGGGTAATGGAAACTTAATTGGAACAATTCACTTTGCCAGATTAGCTGATACACCTGCTTTTAATACTCACGATTTACTGAAATTGAGTGCCATTTGTAACCATTTTTCTGTTTGTTTGGCAGATCTAAGAAATCATTCAAATCAAATAGAGCGATCGTCTTATAATTTGACCCCAAGGGAATTACAAATTGCCAACTTAGTGGCTCGTGGCTTGACTAATACTCAAATTGGTAAAGAATTATGGATTAGCGAAAATACCGTCAAAAAAGCTTTAAAGAAAATGTTTATTAAATTGGAAATTCACAGTAGAACTGAAATGATTGTGAAATTAAAAGATATTTTGATTTATTAAGTAAAAAGTAATTACAACTGCTATGAGTAATAGATTAAAGAGTTGAAAATTTTATGGATCATAGGTTAAACCGTTACCAAGGTAGCTTGCTTCCGTCCCAAGAAAAGAATTCACCGCTATCTTTTGGCTCTAAATTGTCGATTACTTGAGATAAAAGATTGACAGTATGTTCTACGGGAAATAATTTACCAGGGGGGACATTTTTCTGGAAGGGAGAAGAAAGTCTGGTGTCGGTAGTGCCAGGATGCAATGCAGCTACGATAGTTTTGGGACATCGGCGACTATATTCGATCGCCGTAGTTTTGAGCAACATATTTAACGCCGACTTGGAAGCGCGGTAGCCATACCAACCACCCAAGCGATTGTCACCAATACTGCCAACTTTGGCGGAAATACTAGCAAAGATACTTTTTGGTGTTTTTCTAAATAAAGGCATTAGGTGTTTTGCCAACAATACCGCACCAATACTATTAATTTGGAAGTAATAGATTAGATTCTCGGCATTAATTTGTCTCAAGCTTTTCTCTGGGGTTAAATCTCCCTCGTGCAATACTCCCACGCAATAGATAGCTAGGTGTAATTCTTTAACTGACTCTTGTATTTTTTTAACACCGTCGGCAATTTGAGATTCTTGAGTAATATCCATTGGCAAACATGACAAGCGATCGCCATATTGCGTTTGTAATTCAAACAATTTTTCGGCATTATCTTTATTGCGGTAGGTAGCAAAAACTCGTCCGACATTTTCTTGTGATAATAAAGCCCGAACAAATCCCAAGCCAATTCCTTGAGTAGCCCCGACAATTAGAGCATTAATAGAAGTTAATTCAGATAACATTTATGATTTAGTCAATTATTAATAAGTGAAAGTATTACAAGCTCAATGTTTAATGTTTAATGTTCGATGTTTAATGTTTAATGCAAAACGGATTGATACTGTTGCTGATTAATACGTCCCGCTTCGTATAGAGTTTCGGTAATTTCAGAGATAGTCAATACAGAATGAGCGCGATAGCCATTCTCTGCCAGACGATCTTTTACGCCTCCTTCATGGTCGATAAAAACTACGATATCGTCTATTTTTAAACCAGCAGACTTTAATTTATCTGCCCCTTCCATCACACTCTTACCGCTAATTAAAATATCATCAATTACTACTACTTTTTCTCCAGGATTAAAATTACCTTCAATTAAGCGACGAGTGCCGTGAGCCTTTACTTCTTTACGGGGAAAAATCATCGGACGTTGTAAATTTAAAGCCAATCCCGTAGCGGTAGGCAAAGCACCATAAGGAATTCCTGCAATGCGATCAAATTCTAGGGTTTTGACGATATCTCCATAAGCAGCCAAAACTTGATTGAAGATGTGGGGGTTGGAAATAATTTTTCTCAGGTCAATATAATAAGAAAACGTCGCTCCCGAAGCTTGAACGTATTCTCCAAAGAGCAAGCAGCCAATATCGAATAACTCTAAAATAAGATCTTGATAGGGATGTTTGGTTAGCAAGCAAAGATCGGGAGTCCAAATTTCGCAACTGCTAACTTCTCGAACTTTTGCTTGACGATAACCGTTAATGGTTTGGTTGAGAGTGGCTACCTCTGAAGCTAAATCTTTACTAGCCAAAAAGTCTTGGGGGATGGGAATTAATAATCCTTCTCCAGTATCATTAAGCCCAATTTCCATTAAAGACTTCAGATTATTATTTTTACTCCACAAACTTCGGAGTAAAATCGTCCGCTCTGGGGCGATCGCTCTAATTTTAGTTAAAATGTTAGGGTTAGTCGTGCCAACTTCTAAATATAGTTGTTCGGGAGTCGCCCAAGATTGAGCCTCGACTATTACCTTGAGATAAAAAGGCTGTTCTAAATTGGGATATCTTTGTAAGACTTCGGCTTGAGGATTGGAAGTATGGGCGACAATAAATACAGCTTTATCGGAATAAACTAAAAAAGGTGCAGAGTGGTCTTGTCCTGCATAGGGAGTTAAAGTAACCGCATCTACTTGCCATTGGGTAAAGATAGCTTTAGCAAATACCGTACTGGTATTGAGATCGCTATGTTTGGCATCTAAAATAATCGGTATATCTTGGGGGATGGCTGCTAAAATTCGCTCCAATAATTGCAATCCTGGTATACCTAGAGCTTGATAGAAACCAAGAGTCGGTTTATAAGCACAAACGCGATCGCTCGTAGAACTGATGATCCACAACAGCCAAGCTGACAAGCGATCGATTAACTCTGCCTTATCTCCCGAGCGATATTCGGGAGACATCATTTCAGGGTTGGGATCTAGTCCGACAACTAATAAACTGTTATTGGTTGCGATCGCTTTATTTAATTTGTGAGTAAAATTCATGGGGTTTATTGAGATCGACACCCGTTTAACCTAGCTTATTTTTCATTGACAAATTCTGTTAATCTTTTGATTCCTTCCTTGATGGTGTCGAGATCTGTGGCATAGGAAAATCGAATGCAATTATCCGCACCAAAAGCAATCCCTGGAATGGCAGCCACTTGTTTAGCGTCTAGTAACTCATTACAGAAATCAAGGGATTTTTTACCAGTTTGAGAAATATCTACAAAAAGATAAAAAGCACCATAGGGCTTGGGACAACTGAGTTGGGGAATGGCGTTAATGGCTTCGTACATATAACTCCTGCGGACGGCAAAAGCTTCTACCATTTGAGCAACGCATTCTTGAGAAGATTCCAAAGCAGCGATCGCACCATATTGAGCGAAAGTACAAACATTCGATGTACTGTGACCTTGGATTTTTGCCATGGCTTTGATTATTTCTAAAGGTGCTGCTGCATAACCAACACGCCACCCCGTCATGGAATGACTTTTGGCAAAACCACTACTAACAATAGTTCGAGCAAAGATTTCTTCGTCGATCGAACCAATGCTGAGATGTTGCGCGTCATCGTAAAGGATTTTTTCGTAAATTTCATCGGAGACTACCAAAATGTCTTTTTCGACGATTACTTTAGCTAATTGTCTTACTTCATCGGGATGGTAAACCGTACCCGTGGGGTTAGAAGGGGAATTGAAGACAAATAACTTGGTTTTTGGGGTAATGGCTGCTGCTAACTGTTCGGGAGTTATTTTATAGTCGTTTTCTGCTAGGGTATCGATAATAATTGGCGTACCTCCCGCAGCTTTAACCATTTCGGGATAGCTCAACCAATAGGGTGCGGGAATAATCACCTCATCTCCTGCTTCAATCAATACTTGCATCAAGTTGAAGAGAGAAAATTTACCGCCATTGGTAACAATAATATTTTCTGCTTGATAGTTCAGATTGTTATCTTTTCTGAGTTTATTAGCGATCGCTTGTCGGAGTCTTAATTCCCCTACCGCAGCACCATAACGAGTTTTCCCCTCATCTAGAGCCTGTTTAGCAGCTTCGCAAATATGTTTGGGAGTGGGAAAATCTGGCTCTCCCGCACTAAAACTACAAACATCAATTCCTTCTGCTTGCATTGCCTTGGCTTTCGCAGAGATGGCTAAAGTAAGGGAAGGAGATATCTGATTGACTCTTGCTGCTAATTTCATATTTGTTACTACCCCAAGATGTTCTTTTTTACACCCACTAGATTCAATTATTATAGTGTTGCCAAGACTCTTGATAATAACCGATATTTTGGCACTTTTCTTTATATTTTGGGCGACCTCTGACAATTCATTTCTTATTTCGATCTTAGTTTGAAGAAAATTTGTCGGTGAGGATAGTTATTAGTTCGTAGTTTTTAGTTATTAGTTTTTAGTAGCATGGGCATTGCATTAAAGCATTAGTTGCGGCTAACTAATTAGCCCATGACATCAATGATTCAAATTAAACCAAAATATTGTTGACAGTTAAATCTTGTACGGCAAAGTTTTCTAGAGTAATAGAATCTCCTCCCAAATCAATCAAAGTATTGTGACCATCTTGAGTTGCCGAACCTAAAATGCGATCTATATCAGTTGAATAAGCACTAAAGTCTAAAGTATCGATAGTTTCAAAGTCGGTAATAGTATCAGTGCCAAAACCCGTCTCGAAGCGGAAGACATCATCTCCACCGCCACCAGTTAAGAAATCGCGATCGCTACCGCCAGTTAAAATATCATTGCCACTACCACCAAGTAGAGTATCGTTACCAGCACCACCACCTACTACTACTCCTTGTGCGGAATTTTGGCGAAATAGATCGTCTCCCAGACCCAAACGGACTTCACCCTCTAAAATAGCATTGTTGGTTACAGAGATATTGCCTGAAGCTTCCTCTGCATCAATTGCCAAGCCATTGCCACCGCGAATTAAACCGTTACTATTGTTGACGATTTCGCCGTTAAAAACTACTCCCGATTCAATTAAGATCCCCGCTTGAGTATCGGAAATAATCGTTCCAGAGTTATTGATATTACCTGTATAAGTAGCTTCGGTTAAATCCGACCCCAAAAACAATCGAATTCCCGCTGGAGTGTTTTCTGTTCCTCGTCCTCGAATCAAACCTTGGTTATTAATATTTACAGCAGTTTCTAAGTCATCCGTACCTTCAGCGATGCCGTTAGCAGTACCTACTTGAACCGATACGCCGCTACCAGAGTTACCTTCTCCTGCATCGATAACACCATGGTTACTGTTGTTAATGGCGATATTATCCCCCGTTCCATCTACATATAAAGTACCGTTTCGTTGGTCGTCCGTACCCAGAACAGAACCTGTATTATTAAAGATAATCTTATCTCCATCTAAATTGAGGGCGCGACTTCCAGACTCAATACTGCCACTGTTATTTATCGTTAAATCATGTTGAGCGTTGCCAATATACAAACCGTTGCGAGGACCAAAAATCGAGCCTTGGTTATTAATTTGTCCTTGATAGGCTACGCCGTCTTCCACAACAAAACCCCCCAAAAAGCCAACATTAACTTCAGCAGAAATAAGATTGGTATTGGTAAAAGATCCTGTTACAGTAGCTTCTGGAGCGTCCGAACCGTTAAAAAAGCGTACTCCACTAGAACCATTGCCAGTCAAACGTCCCTCTGCTGGGTCAAATTCTGCCTGTCCTCTGCCGAGAATCTGACCTTGGTTAATAATATTAAAATTGTGGTTAATCAGATCGTCATCCGCCCCTACTTGAATGGAAAAACCATCGCCAATGTTGCCCGCACCAGCATCGATAATACCCGTGTTAGCTAAATTAAAGTTATCAACCGTACCATCAACGTATAATGTACCGTTGCGTTGATCTGCCGTACCTAAAATATCTCCTTGATTAACTACTCTGATATTGTCGCCATCTGTAATATCCACAGCGCGACTATCGGAACTAATTGCCCCATTACGACCATTGACTAAAGTGAAATTATTACCAGAGGAACTAATACCATTGAAAGCCCCTGAGATATCTCCTTGATTAGTAATCTGTACGTTATCGCCCGATGAAATAATGCCAGAGTTTCCTTCGTCGGGGGCAGCAATCGAACCTGGGGGTACAATTTGTAGCTGGCTATTATTTCCAGTAATTGCGATCGCAGGTTCTCCCAGAGGGGCTTGAATTTGTTGGTTGACAACTACTTTTTGTCCTTCGATCGCAATACTGTTGTTTAGTTGATTTACTTCGCTCATGGAAATTACTCCTGTAAATGATTTATCGTTCTCGATTGATTTCAATAATCATTATTCGGAAGTCCCACAAAGTTCTTCTGAAAGACAAATAAACAAAAAGTAGCTTGATTCTCAGGAAATTTTCAGCTATCAAGATATTTTAATTAGCTCTGAGTTGATTTATCAGAAACTTTTCAGTTCTCTTTAAGAATATTGGAGGAAACTAAAAATAATTAATACAGCGACATTCCCACAACTCAATGCAACTTTCTAAGCTACTCAAAAAATCAGCCACACCCCAACAACCGATTAAAAAAGTCGCTGTTGTCGATCGCACTAACAATAGTAATAATTTAATTGATGTGCCTTCTCCCACTAAACCAGTGCGAAAAATTATAGATACAACTTCTTTAAAAGTAAGATTAACGGTTGGCATTGCTGGAGTGGCAGCTTTGGGCATTGGTAGCTTGGCAATGTGGACTAGCATAAGAATGGAGCATATTCTTGTTTCAAGCCACAAAGAGAATATGAAACATATTGTGACTCGCTTTCCCCAAGATGTAGAAGTTTATAGTGAAATGATTCCCTTGGAAGAAGGAGCGCAACGAGCGATCGCATCTCTATCTACTCCCGATAAATTAATTTGGATTAAAAACCCCCAAGGAGAAATTACGGCTAAGTCTGAAACCTTAGATTCTCCCGAAATTGGCAAGAAGCTTTTGGGGGTTAAAGATGTGCCTTTGATTCCTCAAATTAAAGATTTGCGTGGCAGTTATTGGTTGATGTGCGCTACTCCTTTAAAGGTAAAAGGAAATAATTTGGGCGAGTTGTATTTAGCTCATAATATTACCAACGATCGCATTATGTTTTTAAATTTAATTCGTAGCTTGGCTGTGGCTACGATAATCGCGATCGCTACCATGACTGGTATAATTGCTTTCTATATTCATCGCTCCATGCAACCTTTAAAGAAAATTAGTCGGCTAACTGCTAATATTTCTGCCGATAAACTAGACCAAGCCCATATTCATTTGGAACGAGCTCCTCGTGAAGTTAAAGAACTAGCTAATACGGTTGATGGAATGTTAGTTAGACTGTCAGAGTCTTGGGAACATCAACGAGAATTAGTGAGCAATGTTTCTCACGAATTAAGAACGCCTTTAACGATTATTTCTGGATATATTCAAAGTGTTTTGAGAAGAAACGATAATCTATCAGAAATGCAAACGGAGGCTCTTAAAACCGCCGCTTCCGAAGCAGATCGCACCGTACAATTACTACAAGATTTATTAGATTTAGCCCGCTTAGATAGCGATCAAATGCAGTTTCAGTTAGAAACTATTATTCTCAACGATTTGATCGAAGAAGTAGTCGCCATGGCAGAACAATATAGCGAGCGCAATATCACTTTAGATTTAGAACCAGATTTAATTGCGATCGCTGCTGACAGCCATCGTCTCAAACAAGTACTCTTAAATTTAATCGATAATGCCGTTAAATATTCCGAACCAAATACCCCAATTATTCTAAAACTCAGAAAAGTAGAGCGTCGCGCCCATATTCAAGTATGCGATCGCGGTGTGGGCATTCCTTTACAGCAGCAAGGTCGAATTTTTGAACGCTTTTTCCGCGTTGACGAATCTCGCAATCGTGCGGGTGGTACTGGTTTGGGCTTATCCATCGTTAAAACTTTAGTCGAAGGAATGAATGGCAATATTCAAGTGCGATCGCAACTCAATGAGGGTAGTACTTTTACTATTTGTTTTCCAGTAGTTGTTAATAGTTAATGGTTAATTGGCGATCGCTAGATAATATTAGCTTAAAAATTTTAGAAATAAAATTATTGCACTGTAATATCCATCTCATTTTTAATAAAAGTTGACATTGCAAGGTCATTTTGCCGAAAATTAACTCTTCTTTACAAAAAGCGATCGCTTTGGCTACTCCTTACAGGGGTAGGAGTAATAGTCGTCCATCAATTTGTTGATTGTTAAATTGTTGATTGCAATCAAAACGGACAGACGCGACGGTCAACACGAAATCTCACGTCATACTAATTCTCTAGAATAGCCCTACAAATCTATTCCTATTTCTCTAAATACCCTATTGCCCTATGTCCCCAAACCATTTCTAGTCAATTTAAACAGAAACGGCATCATTTTTGCGTGGGGTGAGCTTAATCAGTTCAGTCAACTATTTACCAATTTTTGTTTTTTGTTCTTATTTTCAAAAAAACTAAACATAAAACAATTAAAAAATAGTTCTAACGCCTCAGATCGCTATATAAATCCTTTAAATTCATTTTAAAAATAAATAATCTTGCAAACTTAGACTAACAATGATTTAAAGATATAAAGTAGCTTTATTTTCCCCGTTAGTTGGCTCATAATGCAGACATAGACGTAAGGCAAAATAAATACGTCGCGATATCGCAAACGCCCAAATAAAATTCAATATTTAAAAGCAGGGGAGAAAAGCAACGTGGGACAAATAAGACTAGCAGTTTATGGTAAAGGCGGAATTGGTAAATCTACAACTAGCTGCAACATTTCCGCAGCCTTGGCAAAAAGAGGTAAAAAAGTTTTACAAATTGGCTGCGATCCCAAACACGACAGTACCTTTACCCTCACGGGATTTTTAATTCCAACTATTATTGATACCCTTCAAGAAAAAGACTTCCATTACGAAGATATTTGGCCAGAAGATGTCATCTACGAAGGTTACGGTGGAGTGAGTTGTGTCGAAGCAGGTGGACCTCCTGCGGGTGCTGGTTGTGGTGGCTATGTGGTTGGAGAAACAGTTAAGCTACTCAAAGAATTAAATGCTTTTGATGAATACGATGTCATTCTCTTCGATGTACTGGGTGATGTTGTCTGTGGTGGTTTTGCTGCCCCTCTAAACTATGCTGACTACTGTATGATTGTTACAGACAATGGTTTCGACGCACTGTTTGCAGCCAATCGTATCGCTGCATCCGTTAGAGAAAAAGCCCGCACCCACTCTCTACGTCTAGCGGGTTTAATTGGCAATCGAACTTCCAAACGAGATTTGATCGATAAGTATATCGAACACGTACCCATGCCCGTCTTAGAAATCTTACCTTTAATCGAAGATATTCGCGTTTCTCGCGTTAAAGGTAAAACTCTCTTTGAAATGGCAGAAAACGATCCTTCCTTAGCATTTGTTTGTGATTACTATCTCAACATTGCCGATCAAATTTTAGCTGCTCCTGAAGGAGTTGTCCCCAACGAAGCCCAAGATCGGGATTTATTCTCCTTGCTATCTGACTACTATCTCAATCCCCCCACAGGAAAACAGCCTACAGAAGATGAAGAATTAGACGCGATGATGGTTTAAAAATAGCTCTTAGCTTTTAGCTTTTAGCTTTTAGCTTTTATTGATTTTCTTTGTATCTCAACAATAATTTTAGGAAAACATCTTAGCTGATAGCTGATGGCTGATAGCTAATAGCTTCTTTCAAAAAGTTAATTTAGTTATCCGAAAATACATAAGACATGACTTTAGCCAAAGAACAACAACCGAGTGCATTAAATTTCGAGTGCGAAACTGGGAACTATCATACCTTTTGTCCCATTAGCTGCGTGGCGTGGCTGTATCAAAAAATTGAAGATAGTTTTTTCTTAGTTATTGGTACAAAAACTTGCGGTTACTTCCTACAAAACGCCATGGGAGTAATGATTTTTGCCGAACCTCGTTATGCAATGGCAGAATTGGAAGAGGGAGATATATCTGCTAAATTAAATGACTACGAAGAATTAAAAAGACTGTGTTTGCAAATTAAACGCGATCGCAATCCTTCGGTTATTGTTTGGATTGGTACTTGTACCACTGAAATTATCAAAATGGACTTGGAAGGGTTAGCCCCCAAACTAGAAGCGGAAATCGGTATTCCCATCGTTACCGCCCGCGCTAATGGTTTGGATTATGCCTTTACTCAAGGGGAAGACACCGTTTTAGCTGCCATGGCTCACAAGTGTCCCACTCAAGCACCAAAAGTAGAAGCAGAGAAAAAAGAACGCAACGCCGTTTCTAGTTTGTTAAACTTCGGACGCAAGAAAGAAGAAATCAGTCAAGCAGAGTCGGAATATAAAGACCATCCACCACTAGTCTTATTTGGTTCTCTGCCCGATCCTGTGGTGACTAATTTGACTTTAGAATTGAAAAAACAGGGCATTAAAGTATCTGGCTGGCTTCCTTCCAAACGCTTTACCGAATTACCCGCGATCGAACAGGGTTACTATACAGCAGGAGTCAATCCTTTCTTATCTCGTACGGCTACTACTTTGATGCGCCGTCGTAAAACCAAACTTATTGGCGCGCCTTTCCCCATTGGCCCTGATGGTACTCGCGCTTGGATCGAAAAGATCTGCTCTGTATTTAATATCGAACCTCAAGGTTTGGCAGAAAGAGAAGCCAAAATTTGGGAAAATCTCGAAGACTATATTAAGTTAATTCGCGGTAAATCTGTTTTCTTTATGGGAGACAATTTATTAGAAATTTCTCTTGCCCGTTTCCTCATTCGTTGTGGTATGTCTTGTCCTGAAATTGGTATTCCTTATATGGACAAACGCTATCAAAAAGCAGAATTAGACTTGTTGGAAAAAACCTGTCATGAAATGGGTGTTCCCGTACCTACTATCGTGGAAAAACCAGATAATTACAATCAAATTCAACGGATTTACGAACTTCAGCCCGATTTAGTAATTACTGGTATGGCACACGCCAATCCTCTAGAAGCTAGAGGTATTAATACTAAGTGGTCGGTAGAATTTACCTTCGCTCAAATTCACGGTTTTACCAATGCCAGAGATATTCTAGAATTGGCTACTCGTCCCTTACGGAGAAATAATAACCTCAAAGAATTAGGCTGGGAAAAGTTAGTCCAAGAAGAAGCTCAAGTTTAGTTTAACAATAACAACTAAATAATTTGATAATAAGGGTTTGGCAATGTCAGGCTCTTTTTTGTAATAATTTTAATTTAGGTTGATGTCTGGATAATTTTATAAATATAAAAAATTGACTAAACAAGTTGATGGCACAAAAAAATATCTCAAATAATAGTTTAAATACAGAATTACCTACTAGCGATCGCCGTTCACCAGAAATCAATATTAATTCCTCAAAGTGGAAAAACTTAATTGTCAAAATAATGGGATTTATTAAGATTATTCTGCCTTTCTCTTGGATTCTATGGATAGTAGTGTTGTTTTTAGTTGTTTCTCCTTTATTTGGTTATTTCTTGATTAAGAATTCCTTAAATTATAAGGTTGATGTTCCTAGTAATAATCAAAAGACAATATTAGTTGAAAAACAGTTCCATTCAGGAATTGATGCAGCAATAATTTCCGCTGTAAGAGAAGCACGTATAGCATCAGAAAAACAAGCCTCAGAAGAGTTGGATCGTTGGGAAGCTCAATTGATGACTCGTATCGATAATAATTTTATACCTTGGTATTTTGATTATTTCAATCAGAAAGGAAGAGAATTAAATTCTATTTGGACTGGTTTATCATCAGAATTAATTCACTTAGTCAATTCTCAGGGAAAAACTGGCAAACAGGCGATTAAAGAACAACTAATTGAAGAATTTCAGCTGGAGTTTTCCAATAGAGTATTAAGACCGCAAGCAGCACAAATGCAACTCAAAAGAATTGCAGAAAATACAGTAGATTTGTATATCAATAGAATTGTAGAAAATTTAGGTACTGTTAAAGTAAAATATCAAATTCCAGAAGCAGATTGGGAAAGTTATACTAATGAGATTGCCATAACTATATTTGGAACAAATGGTAGTGCCACGAAAAGAATACAAAAAGAAATGATGTTAGGAACAACGGGCATTATTATGGCTAAAGCTTTATTGCCCACTGTGGGAAAAATTAGTAGTAAAGTAGTTGTTTCTCTTGCTAGTAAGGTGGGTGCTAAAACAGCAACTAAAACTGGTGCGTTAGTTGCAGGTAAATTAGGGGCGCAACTAATCGATCCTATAGCAGCAGTGGGGATTATAGCATGGGATATTTGGGACTATAACCATAGCGTAGATGTTGAAAAACCAATTCTTCGACAAGCAGTTGCTGAATATTTAGATGAAGTTAAATATTCTTTACTCGATAATCATGAAAACGAAAATAGTATTATGTCTTGTATTTACCAAGTAGAAGATAAAATACTTAATTCATTAGAATTCAAGGGTTAAAATCGTTTATATTAATTGTTACTATATAAGTTGAAGATATCCTTAAAAGCTAATCAAATATTGTTGACTATTCAGCTAGGTTGAAAAAATAGACCGAGCAACTATTTTCTTAAATAATTAACCAAGGCTTTCAAACCCAAGCGATAACTATCAGCCCCAAAACCACTTATTTGACCTATAGCCACAGATGCTATAAAAGAGTGGTGTCGAAACTCTTCTCTAGTGTAGATATTACTCAAATGCACTTCTACGGTAGGTATGTTAACTGCTGCAAGAGCATCTCGGAGGGCAACACTAGTATGGGTGTAAGCACCAGCATTAATCATAATTCCCTGGTACTTTTCTCTCCCATTGTGTATCGTGTCTACTAATATGCCTTCATGATTGGACTGAAAACAATCAAGGCTAACCTGTAGTCGTTGAGCATCTGCTTGTAATGCTTCATTAATCTGCACGAGGGTTTTAGAGCCATATATTCCAGGCTCTCTTAGCCCTAATAAGTTTAAGTTAGGGCCGTGTAAAACTAATATACTTATTTTAGACAAGATTGAGATTACAAAGTAACTTAGTCTAACGACGATATCGGCGATCGTTTACAGGTATGGGTATAGTTTCTCTTTCCACTTCGGGTTCTGGCCCCAATAAAACTTCAATTAGTTTTTGGGCTAAATCTCTTAGTTTGTCTAGTAGCTGTTCTATATAGTCCATCGGATAAACGACTCCTTCAGGATAATCTTATTGTTATTTGTTTGTTCGGTTAGCGTAATGCTAACAAAGCTTGTAAATTCACCATGTATGTATGAGGTAAATGTTACTTTTAAGCTCTTATATTCTTGTGTTACAAAATTTTACACTTGATTCGGATACATCGAAGTTTATAATCTTGGAACTATTATTAAGGTTAGCACAAGCTGAGATTATGAGTATATACTCTTAGTAAATTTCGATTTTCTTAAGATTTATCGGTTGTAGAAACTAACCTTTATCCTAGTTCAAAAGAATGGGCTCAGCATAACATTAATAATATCATTATAACCTTTAATGGAGTGGGAAACTATTAAGTGTTGAAAGAAAAAGTATCCCTTCAAGCAACTCAGCAAATATAAGAACGCTCCTACGACTTCTGACTAGATCGTTACTCTACTTTTTCCATTGGTGCTATTTTAGGAATAATTTTGGTTACTCCCATTGCTAAGAACTTAACTGCCAAAGTCGCTTTTTTGCCACTACCCAATACATGAGTAATTTCTCCCGCACCAAATTCTTGATGCAAGACACGATCGCCCACCCGCCAATCAATGTCGATCGCCTGGGAAGTTTTTTCTGCTTGAGGGCGACGACGGCGATAGGTAGTAGCCGCATTGACATTACTGCTAATTAATTCTCCTGGAAGTTCCATTAAAAATTGGGAAGAAATTGCTGGTTCTCTTTGTCCCCAGAGACGACGCTCTCTAGTGTAGGTAAGGAATAGTTGTTCTTGGGCGCGAGTAATGCCCACATAACAAAGACGGCGTTCTTCTTCGATTTCTAGAGGATCGTTTAAAGTACGATTGTGGGGTAATAAGCCTTGTTCCATACCGACAAGAAAGACAATAGGAAATTCTAAACCTTTTGCCGAATGGAGGGTCATTAAGGAAACTTTTTGTTGTTCTTCGTTGAGATCGTCCAAGTCGGAAGCTAGGGAAGCACTAGAGAGGAAAGCTTCTAAACTAGTTTCTTCGTTGTCCTCTTGGAACTGTTGCACCGCATTATAAAGTTCGTAAATATTGGCAATGCGGTTGTCGGCTTCATCCGTACCCTGTTGTTGTAGCTCTTTAACATAACCAGACTGTTCGATAATGCTACTGAGAATTTCCGCTGCGGTGAGTTTATCGAGGCTATCTTTCATCCCCTGAATCATTTGAGCAAATTCTGTGAGGGATTTACCAGCCCTGCCCCCAATCGTGTTAACTGAAGTTTCATCCCTGAGGATTTCCCATAAAGGTACGCCTAATTGTTGGGCTGCATCCATCAACCTGCCGATGGTAGTTTTACCAATACCACGACGGGGAGTATTAATAATTCGCAGCAAACTTACCGTATCGTCTGGATTGGCGATAATCCGAAGATAGGCGATCGCATCTTTAATTTCTTTGCGATCGTAGAATTTTAAGCCACCGAC
>NZ_JBZNBU010000069.1:0-9041 GCF_058530065.1 Waterburya sp.
CCATCAACACTTAAACGACTCAGAGAAGTACCAGTCACATCATCCAAACGAGGCAAATCGCGATTTTCTAAACGTATTCGCAGCAAGTCTTGACCAGAAAAGCTAGTATTAAAATTCAATCTGCTGCGATAACCAAAGGTAATTTCACTACTATCATCTTGACTAAAGCTATCGGTTAAAAAAAATAAAACCTGACCTTCAAATTTAGTGGTTGTAGAGAATTGTTGAGATTCAATTTGAGTAACTTTAGTTTCCAACTGTTCTATTTTATTTGTTAAACGAGTTAATTCTGGAGCAAAATCTCGTCGTAATCTTTGCAATACGATTAAATCTTGTCCTGACGTAATATTTTCAATCTGTTGCAGACAACTATTTAAACCAACCGCAAATTCAAAGCGAGTTATTGAGCTATTGTCATTGCTCTGTTGCCATTGATAGGTGCAATCGTAACGTCGAGCTAGAGATTGTAAGACTTGATATTCCCAGTCTGTAGTTTGAATATTTTTTAGTTTCGATACGGAGGGACTAGATTCGATACTGTTACCTAAAGCTATAGGAGAAATAAATAAAGATGAAGTAAGAATAATTACAATTTTGAATGCTATTTTTATCAAGTGTCTGGAATGAAAAATGTTTTAGGTAGTGGAGTTTTTCTTAGGTAGGGGATAGGGGTTAGTGAGGTAGAGGAGAGGAGTGGAGAAGTAGTTTTATGGGATTAATGTAACTAAGCTGCTAGCAAATGGTAATATGCCCTGAAGAATTGGATAATTCCTACTTTGAGGATAGTGAATGACAGTTAAACTATCTTGAGCATGGGAAGTATTGACTTGAAAAGTATTCTTTAAAATTTGAGTAATTAGTTTATCTGAAGCAACAATTAAACCAGTAGATAAATGAGGTTGCTCTAGAGAGATTGATGATTTTTGTCTATTGGTAATCGTCTGTTGCCAGTTTAAAATATGGTTTGCTGCTAAAGGTAGGTGGGGAATTCGATATTCTGTAGCTAATTTCTGAGCGAATAATTCAGATATCAAAGTCTCAGTTAATAGTAAATCGATATTACCACTACCTAATTTGTTAAACAAAGAGCGATCGCTTATGCTTTTAGCATTAGTTTCGGATAACAATAACCATCGCCAACCAGTTTTCCCTGCTTTGAGCTTGGGTAAAGTTTCCCCCGAATGATCCGTAGCGTTTAAATATTTTAGTTTACCATCATGACTAGAACTAAATTCCAAACAGCTAATACCGCAATTAGACTGTTGTAAACTATGATAATTTTCTGGTTTCAAACCAACTGCCGTACTAATTAGAGCGCGATTTGTACCACCATGCGCCACGATTAAAATGGTTTGTCCCTGATGTTTGGTTAAAACTTGTTGCCAGAACAATCTTGCTTTCTCAAACAGTTCCAAAACGGGATATACATTACCAAAACTAAAAAGATGAGGTGTATTTTGCCAACAATTATAGGCTTGGGCGAACTTTTCTTTAACCTCTTGATAATAAAGTCCCTGCCAATGAGACATACAAATTTCCGTCAACAGGCGATCGCTATATACTGGTAGTACACTGTCTTTTCCCAAAGCAGTAATAATCTCTTGAGTAGTTTGCCGTACTCTTTTTAAAGGACTGGTATAAATGGCATCAAAATTATCTTCTTTAAGAGCTAATCCCGTGGCATAAGCATCTTGATGTCCTTTGGCTGTTAGGACTGATTCATCACTACTACCTTGATATCTACCCTGTTCGTTATAAGTGGTGCGAGCGTGGCGGACGAGGATTACTTTGGTGGAGGGGGTTGAGAGAGTAGAGGCGGTAGGAGGTAGTGGGTAGGAGATAGAATTTTTCACGATCTATTGACTGCCAATGAGAAGATACTGTTTTTATATTTATTGCGATCGATGAAAGGGTTATGAAGCTTAAATGAGATATTTTTCACAATTTGATACCGCTTACTGATATAAGCAGTTAAGATAGTGCAGCAAATGTTACTTGAAGATAGCAAGTGAAGAGTTTTGACGAAAATGTAGCTCGAAAAGTCGCTACAGAAATTGCTGTGGGCGATGACGAAAGTTTTCTAATTAATTCATTTGTAGAGGTTTGTCGATTTCTGTCGCAAAATTAGTCGAGTTTATCTTGGAGAGGTGGTAATAAACCATCTGTTTTTGCCCAAGAAGGATTAAATAAATTGGCAGAGGCTTATTTTGCGGGTTATAGAAGAAGTGATTTACCAGCAGAACCGTCAACAGTTCCTGATGAAATGGTATCTGTTCTTATGAGAGAATTTTACGGATACTCTGATTCAGATTGCCAAAGAATCCAAGTTGAGCATCAACGTTCCATGTGTGCTGAAAATTGTGTAGGTAATTTGTTGGAGAGGTATATTAATTCCTTGCTCAAGGACAAAGGTTGGTATTGGTGTTGTGGTGATTTTGTAAAAGCTATTGATTTTTTGAGTAAAGATGATGAAGGACAATGGTTTGCATTACAAATAAAGAATAGAAACAATTCGGAAAATTCCTCTAGTAGTGCTATTCGCGATAATACAACAATTCAAAAATGGTTTCGCTCTTTTTCCAAAGACACCAAAAAAGGAAGACCATCATTTACAAACTGGGATAAGCTGCCTTCGTTAATGCAAGAACATAATCTTAGCGAACAAGGATTCAAAGAGTTTGTTCTCGAATATGTTCGAGAACGCAAAGCAAAATAATCAATTGCTTAATAATTCTAACTGTTGATGCTGCACTGTTGCTCTATCTTTGCGGTTATTAAATTCTTTTTCCCAGGCTTCATCGCTAGTTTTTTTATATCTTGAATATTTAAAATTAGGATAGTTTTTAATAATTTCTCCCTGGATTAAGGAGTTAATTAGTTTTCCCACTGCATACCCCAAACTTATTGGAACAGCATTACCAACCTGTTTATATTGCTGAACTAAAGAACCTGCCAAGTTCCAATGATCGGGAAATTCTTGAATTCTTTTGTATTCTTGAATAGATAAAGGTCGATCTGCTTCTGGATGAGCTAAATCGGTAGCAGGCATAGCGGGATGAGTAACTAAAGTAGGAGATGGTTTATCCCAGGCTAAACGGCGAAAAAAACCAGTTTTTCCGCCACCAGAGTAATATGAATTACCCATAGCTTCTTTTTGTAGCTCTACAGGAAGATCGCGCCAATTCTGTCCCGATTTTAGCAAACGATAATATTTGAGACGCTTCTCAGGAAAATTAAGATGTGAATGGCTTTTAATTCCTTGTATTGCCTCTTTAACAGTTCTCCATTTCGGCAAATTGTACTCACCATTTTCTGCATGAGTCGGCTGTAAAAATGGAATGTATCCGCCATCTTTACGACAAATTATGATAACTCTTTCTCTGATTTGAGGTGTACCAAAATTAGCAGAATTATAAAGGTTAAAGCTATATGAATAACCAGATAGTTTCAGCTTGCTCAAAACAAAATTTAATGCACCACCCTTTAACTCATCTTCCGATAGATCGGGAAAACCGCCACCTCTTTGGTCGTGAGGACGATGTTCGAGAGGACAAGATAACAAACCGCGTACATTTTCAATAACAATAAATTTAGGCTGTAATTCTAAAGCTAAATCGATATACTTTAAAAAAACATTTCCTCGATCGTCATTGAAAGCTTTTCGTTTTCCTGCTGTACTAAATGCTTGGCAGGGAGGACCGCCCATAATCAAATCTATAGAATCATTTTGGCTGAGATTAGCAGCATCTAGTATATATTCAGCAGAATAATTATTTATATCTTCTAATAAAGCTACATTGGGTCTGTTGATGGCTATTGTTTGCTGGCAAAACCGATCTGATTCACAAGCTAGTAAAATATCAAAACCTGCTTTTTCTACACCTAAATCCAATCCCATTGCACCAGAGAAAAAACTTAAGGCGATCGGTTTTTTTCTTCCGTTGTCAGTCAAACAAAATTACCTCAATAAAATCTATCTCTGTATTTTACACAATTAATTAGTTTTGTACAGAAGTACTAACGTTTGCTGTAGGCGATAAAGAGTAGCATAGTTTTTGCCTTGCTGCATTAACTGCTGGTGAGTGGCAGATTCGAGAATTTTTCCCTCTTCCAAGTAATAGATGCAATCTCTGTTTGAAATCACTAGGCTATAAAAAATCGTAGTTAAGAGAAAAATGAACTCCGTTTTCTTGCAAAGAATCTCCTCGGGTTTCAATATCTACAAGGGGGATACCCCAATCCAAACGGGCGTTAAATTTAGTTCCCATAGTAAAGTTTAAGCCAACTCCCAAGGAAGGTAGAGTTTCGTTGGCAATTTCTACATCATCGGCATTCCATAACGTACCGATATCGAAGAAAGGAGCGATTTGCACTAAACCACCAATTCTCTTGAATCTAAGGACGGGAATTCGTAATTCCGCAGAACCAAAAACCCCATTATCTCCCAAACTCAAGTCTTGACGATAACCCCTAACGCTATTTACGCCACCAATTCTAAATTGTTCTAAAGGTACGAGGCTTCCCCCTGCAATTTGTACGTCTCCCCGCACCAGGAATAAAAAGTCTTCAGATAAACGCCTAACCCACTGGCTTTGTCCCCGCCAAGCAAAGAAAGTACTATCGGGGACATCTCCTTCATTGATGGTGGGATTGAGAGCATCGACTCCCAAACTAAATTGGGAACGAAAAGCTAGAACTTTTTTATCGTCTCGATTGACATATTCTTGGGAGAATCTAAGCGCACTAATTCTAGTTTCTCCATCTTCGTTAGCACCGCGAGATAAAAGAAAACCATCGTTTTGGAGAAAAGTCTCACTTTCGCTGCGGGAAAAACTCAATCCTAGAGCAAATTCTCGGTCTGGTTTTAAAATTAGAGGTTGACGTAGATTTAGTTCGTAATAGCGAGATTGAGATTCTAAGTCGATGGGAGTAAAAGGATCTTCGACTACATCGTTAGAATTAGTTCCAAAAGCGGCTTTAATTGTGCCATTTTTCGAGTTAAAAGGTAGGGCATAAGCTAGATCGAAACTATTGCTACCTTCTGTATTGCTAAAATTAAAATCAAAACGATCGCCGTTTCCTAATAAGTTACCGTGATTGAAACTAACAGAACGTTGAATCGAACCAACACTAGGGGATTTATTGTTATCGTAGCCAGCACTGAGATTGAGTACATCTGCTTCTTCGACTTCTATGTCTAGCAAACTAGTTCCAGGTTCAATTCCTGCAGATAATTCTGCCGAAACATTAGCGATTAGAGGATCGAGACGGAGTAATTGCAGGGCGAATAATAATGACTCTACATTGACTGGTTGTCCCGCAGCGGTTTCAATACGCGAGGAAATGTATTTAGGAGTCAGGCGTTTTGTCCCAGAAACATTAATTCCTTCTAATTTTCCTTCTAAAATAGCAATTTTGACCGTACCATTATCTAATTCTTGGGGAGGGATATAAGCACCAGAATTAACATAGCCTCGATCGGTGTAAAGCTTGGTAATGATGCTTCTAGCTTGAAATAACTCTGGTAAAGTGAGAGGACGTTCGCGATAGGATTTAATAGCACTGTTTAATTCTGCTTGACTAAAGACGCTACTCCCGACCACATCAAAATCTTTGACCACAATTTGTTCGGGAATTTCATCGCCGTTAGAGTCTTTCACTAAAAGAGAATTTTTTGGCTCTCGATTAAAATCTGCTGGAGATTGAGATTGTAAAAGAGAGTTGTCGGCGATCGCTTTTGTTTCCAGATCTAATTGTGTTAGATCGATTTTTAATATTTCCCCCGAATCATCTAATTCTTGAGAACTTGCTTCTTCTGCATGGAGGGGTTTGAGTCCCATTACCACAACAAAAGCACCCAGAAAATATAGTGGTAAAAATAATGAGCGATATTCTAAATTAAATTTAGAGCAATCTGGGGTATTTAATTGTTGCCAAAGAATTTTTGGTACAAACATATTGGTAACAGTATTCAATATAGAGCCACAGTCATAACATTCCCAAAAATGGTCGGTAGATAACTCAACTGTAAGTAATAAAGCTAGCTATTTACTGCTCTTTAATTTGATAGCGCATTCCTGGTAGTTGAACGATTAAATCTAGCAACTCTAATTGAGATAAAATAGCTAGGATTTCTCCCGTACTTTTGCCAGTGCGATCGACAATCGTATCTAAAGGCAGAGATTCTCGATTCATTAGCTGATATATCTCAACTACTTCGGGTTCTAGCTTGGGTAATTTTGGTTTTGGGGGTACAAGACGATCTAAGCATGGCATAGTACCTAATAATTCTAAAAGATGCTCGATACCCAAAATTACATGAGCCCCAGAATTGAGTAGGGCAAGACAGCCAAGAGACTGAGTATTATCGAGAGAACCAGGCAAAACATAAACATCACGACCAAATTCGTTAGCAAAACGGGCGGTAATTAATGCTCCCGATCGCTTTGGTGCTTCAATAATTATGGTCGCCCGACACAACCCAGCAATAATGCGATTGCGGGCGGGAAAATGCCCCCGATCTGGGTTCGTACCCGCTGGATATTCGCTCAAGATTAATCCTTTGGTTTGCAGTTGTTGGTGTAGCTGGCGATTGCTGTAAGGATAAACTGTATCTACTCCCGTACCCAATACAGCGATCGTTCTACCATTTGCCGACAAACAACTATGATGGGCTACTGTGTCTACCCCTGCTGCCATGCCAGAGACAATAGTAAAACCATGCTGTACTAAAGCTGTAGCGATTTTTTTGGTCCATCGTTTGCCATATTCTGTTGGGTTGCGCGTCCCCACAATCGCGACTGCGGGAGTAATACCTTGGTTTTCTTGTAGTTCTACTGTTCCTGAATAGTAGAGTAATGGGGGAGGGCTGGGGGTTTCTAAGAGCAAGCGCGGGTATGCTCGATCTGTAGGTATCCAGAAGTGAGGATTTTGCTGTAAATGTTGCTGTAGAATTGTTTCTGGCTCGATCTTGCTTCTTTTATGTCGAATAGCCTTAACCACCTTATTACCTAAGCCTTCTATGTCGCCAAAAGCGATCGCCTCTGCCTGCCAAGCTGTTTCTAGAGAGCCAAAGTGTTGATAAATCTTTTTTAGAGAAACCGCCCCAATACCAGAAATCTGCGACCACGCCAGCCAGTAGGCTCGTTCTAGTTTCATTTGAGAAATTCCTAAATAGTTTTTTTGACTACTAACCAGTCAGTTATAGCAATCGAACTATAATTTGGAATTTGAGTAATTACTTGTTAGCTGTTTTCTCCAAAGTAATATAAGTAAAAATTTCATAAATTATTGTTATATGTCTGAATGTAACGAGAATTTAATCTTGATTTGACAAACCAGCAATTTTATTCATTTGCAACAATCGAGACACTTTTAAGATGGCAATATCGCCAAATACATAAAAAACAAACGCCCCAAAAGGAGGGTTGGTGGTGTGAAATAAATTGAAAGCACTTTCTTGCCACTGCCAACATCCTAAGCCAGTGCCTAAAAGCTCGATATAGAGGACGAGAAAACCCATGATGGGGTAAATCAAACGGCAACCCCGCCACCAAATTATCAATCCGAAAAGAATGCCTAAAAAGGCAGTAAACATATCCTGCCAAAAGATGATCGTGCTGGCAAAAATCATTCCTTGTATAGTTAGGAGAATGGTTTGGAGTTTATCTCGCTTGGCGATCGCGGGTAATTGGGAAAGCATTAAACCAGTACTAAAGAGAATAGCGTGTCCTAAAGGTACGTAAAGGGGAACGGTTTCTAAGCGGTAAGTATAGACTTCTAAAATAGAGCTAAAGATATATTCTGCTAGGGCAGAGAAAGGTACAAATATAATTGCCATTAACCTTTCTGGAAAATCTAAGACTGTTAGTAAAGCCAGAAAATAGATTGCAGCTAATAAATTGGCAATTAATTGTCCTGAAAGATTTGCTTCAGCATACCAAAGAGAATCAGCACCAAGAACTAAAGCTACCAAGGGAAAAAATCCAACGATAAAAAGATAACGAGATAAAAGAGAAGAGTTTTTTAAAAGCATTTTTGGTATAGGTTTCTGTCAATAGAAAGAGGTTTTAACGAAATCTTCTTCATAGGATATGTATGGGTCGTACTAAATAGAATTAAAACGCCCAATAGCACAATCAAAAAACTAATAGCATGGAAGATTCAACAAAGACTCAGAAAACTTGTAATTTAAAAGTTTGGGACGGTAAAAGCTGGCATGAATTAGAAGTCAAAAAAGGTTTAATTCTGCGCCAAGCATTGATGGAAAACGAACTTTCTCCCCATGATGCTATTACCAACTATGTTAACTGTCGTGGCGATGGCGTATGTGCCTTTTGTAGCGTACGTCTCAAGTCTGATGCACCAGAACCTCAACAATGGCTTGATAATTTTACCTCTAAATTAGGTTGGCGGTTATCTTGTAAAGTTCCCGTAGACAGAGATCTCGAAGTAAGTTTAGTTTAGCCTCAACTTATTACCGTTTTTCTTTAAATTGTAAAATAAATGAAAATCTTCGTTTTTAATACAGAACCTTGGGAACGTGAAACATTCGATCGCTTGCAAGGCGACCATGAAGTGAAATATGTCGATCGCCCTTTAACCGCCAATAATGCGAGTCAATATGAGGATGCAGAAATTATTTCCACCTTTATTTATTCCGACCTTCATGGCAATGTCTTGGAACAATTACCTAATTTACAATTAATCGCTACCCGTTCTACTGGTTATGACCATATCGATCGCGATTACTGTCTGGAACATAATATCAAAGTATGTAATGTTCCTACCTATGGCGAAAACACAGTAGCAGAACACGTATTTGGTTTATTACTAGCTATCAGTCATAAGTTAATTGAGGCTACCGAACGTACCCGCAAAGGAGATTTTTCCCTGCAAGGACTTCAAGGCTTCGATCTGCGGGGTAAAACTTTGGGAGTCGTCGGTACGGGAAACATTGGTTTGTGTGTAATCGAAATTGCCAAAGGTTTTCGTATGGAGGTAATTGCTTTTGATGTTAAACCTAAAGAAGATTTAGCGAC
>NZ_JBZNBU010000070.1:0-16886 GCF_058530065.1 Waterburya sp.
ATAAGTAATAAGTAATAAGTAATAAGTAGCTACGCTTTGCAATTAGCAATCAACAATTAACAATCAATAATCAACAATTAACCAAAAAATGAAAACTCCCCTCTCTTGGTTACAGTTAACTCACGAAAAAGCTCGCTTATTAATTGCTTTGGCAGGTATTGGTTTTGCTGATATGTTAATGTTTATTCAATTAGGATTTCAAGCAGCATTGTTTGATAGTAGCGTTACTTTTCACAAAGCACTAAAAGGAGACATTTTTTTAATGAGTCCCCAATCCGATGCTTTAGGCTTTACAGAGCCTTTTTCCGAACGTCGTTTGTATGAATCTGCGGCGATTGATGATGTAGAGTCGGTAGTTCCTGTTTATCTTAATTATGGTTCTTGGAAAAATCCCGTCGATCGCAATACTAGAACTATTTTAACTATTGGTTTTAATCCTGCTCAAAACCCCGTAAATTTTCCAGGTATTAAAGAGAATATTGATTCGGTTAAACTGCCCGATGTCGTTTTATTTGACGATCGCTCTAGGGCAGAGTTTGGGGCAATTCCTGATTTGTTAGCAGAAAATAGTACAGTTAAAGCCGAAGTTTCGGGACGCAAAGTAACAGTAAGAGGTTTATTTACTATGGGTGCTTCTTTTGCTGCCGACGGCAATATTATTACCAGCGATACTAACTTTTTGCGTATTTTTCCCGATCGCCAGAAAGGATTAATTGATGTGGGGATTATTAATCTTAAACCTGGGGCGAGTATCGAACAGGCAAAGGTAACTTTAACAGCAAAATTACCTCAAGATGTGGAAATATTCGATCGCGAAGAGTTTATTCAAGAAGAAATATCTTACTGGCAAAATGCTACGGCGATCGGCTTTATTTTTAGTTTGGGTACGGCGATTGGTTTTGTAGTAGGAATAGTCATTGTTTATCAAATTCTTTATACCGATGTGGCCAATCATTTACCTGAATATGCCACCCTCAAAGCAATGGGTTATAAGGATTCTTATTTTGTAGTTTTAGTTTTTCAAGAAGCAATAATTCTAGCCGTACTCGGTTTTCTTCCTGGTTATTTTATTGCGACGGGATTGTATAGCCTGGCAGCAGGTGCGACAGCCCTACCTTTGGCTATGACTGGCAGTAGAGCGACTACGGTATTGATTTTAACTATTATTATGTGTTGCGTTTCTGGTAGCGTGGCAGTCAGGAAATTAAGTGCAGCCGATCCAGCGGATATTTTTTAGTAGTTAGTAAAAACTGTCTAATTAATTAATAGTAAAATCTACATTGAACGAGCGATAAAGTAATTTCTACGATAGTTTTGGGAACATTAATAATGGCTTCTGAGTTATTGAACCCTGGTGGTTTATTTACTTTAGATCCTAGCTAATCCAAGAATTTAAGCTGGTTTTACCATTGTAAGTTAGATGAAAAAAAATATTGATGAATCTCAATCAGATTGGCAATTATCCCTACCGAATTGGTCAATATTGATTCTATCGGTATTAGTTTCTGCGATCGCGTCAACTACTATTTTTCAAGTTAACCAATGGGCAGAGCAAAGTTCTAATACCAAAATTCTTATGCTCAATATGAAAGAACAATTAAGTCGCCTTAATTCTTTAGAGTGGGAAGCAATTGCCAAGAAACAGTTAGATGATAATGTTAGTGAGGAATTGGCAGAAAACCAAGCAGATATCAACACCGTACTCGATCGAATTCGCCAAATAGAACGGCAAGATCCATACTTCAGTAATTTTTTTACTCTTTACAATCGCTATAACACCGAAGTAAATCGAGTATTGGAGTTAATTGCGGCGGAAGAAACAGAGGAATTAGTATTTATTAGCGCGGAAGAAATAGATGAACTCTATGACGAGCTATATGAAGAGATTGCCAATCTAGAAAATATTTATACAGATCGAGAACAACAAGCCAGAACCATAGCTAGTTTGGGAACTAGTTTATCTCTATTGTTCGCTGGTTTAGCTTTAGGGTGGCTATTTTGGCGGTTTAACACAGAGTCTTTGAAAAAAAATCAAGAGTTAGCAACGGCACTAACCAAACTTCGGCAAACTCAAGGAAAGTTAATTCAACAAGAAAAGCTGGCTGCCTTGGGACAGCTAGTTGCAGGAGTTGCTCACGAAATCAATACTCCTCTGGGTGCAATACAAGCATCTGCCAACAATACCACAAAGGCTTTACAAGAAACTTTATTAGAACTGCCACAACTCAATCAACATCTCAACTCCACCGAGCAACAGAGCTTTTTTGAATTATTGACTCACTCCTTAAAAAGTAAGCCTATTTTGACTTCGGGTGAAAAACGTCCTCTTAAAAGAAAGCTAACTAATATCTTGAAGGAACAGGACATTGATAATGCCAGAAACGTAGCCGATCTCTTAATAGATATTGCCGTTATCGGAAAAAAGGAAACCGAACTTTCTGATAGCGAGGCAGAATTTGAGCGGTTGATTATGGTTTATTTACCCTTACTACAACACTCTGAAGTTAACTGGATTTTGGATCTGGCATATAATTTAACCCGTTTACTAGGAAATAACCGCACCATTTTAGCGTCAGTCAAAAGGGCTTCTAAAGTAGTCTTTGCCCTTAAAAACTATGCTCGTCAAGATCGCAGTGGTGAAAAACAACTAATACAGGTAACCAGTGGCATAGAAACAGTATTAGAAATTTATCACAACCAGATTAAAAGAGATATCGAGATCGTTCGCAATTATCAATCCGTACCCGAAATCTTATGTTACCCCGATGAACTAATTCAAGTCTGGACTAATCTAATTCACAATGGAATTCAGGCTATTGAAAAACAAGGCAAAATTGAAATTGCTACTAGTCAAAAAGATAACGGCGTTATGGTAGAAATCACTGATTCTGGGAGTGGCATTCCCCCAGATGTGCAAGATAAAATCTTTGAGCCGTTTTTTACTACCAAACCAATGGGAGAAGGAAGTGGCTTGGGTTTACACATCTCTCATCAAATTATTGAAAAGCATCAGGGCAACATTAAACTTGAAAGCGAATCAGGGCAAACTAAATTTATTGTTTGGCTGCCAATTAACAATTAATCAGAGAAATTATTATGTATAGTGCTGCAATACTCTGTGTTGACGACGAAATAGTCATTTTAGAAAGTCTTAAAGAACAACTCAAGCGTTGTTTTGGCAATCGCTATATTTATGAAGTAGCCGAAAGTGCCAGTGAAGCCTGGGAGGTAATTGAAGAATTACAAGAAGATGAAATCAAAATTTTAGTTATTGTCTCCGATTGGTTGATGCCAGGAATAAAAGGAGATGAATTCTTAATTCAGGTTCATCAAAAGTTTCCTCAACTGATGACGATCATGCTGACTGGACAGGCAGATGAGAGTGCGATCGAGCGAGTGAAACAACAAGCCAATCTCTATGCTTGTTTTTACAAACCTTGGCAAGAACAAGAATTGTGTCAAGCGATCGCCTCAGCCTTGGAGTAATTGATGAATAGAGCAGCAATTATCTGTATTGACGACGATCCCGTAATTTTAAATAGTTTGGGAGAGCAGCTAAAACGCAATCTGGGCAAGAACTATGATATCGAATTAGTTGATAATGGAGTAGAAGCGATCGCTGTTTGTGCAGAATTAGAAGCAGAAGGAATTGATATTGCTGTAATTATTTGCGATCAAATGATGCCCACAATTACAGGCGATCGACTGTTAATTAAACTCCATAAATCCTATCCTCAAACTTTAAAAATTCTGCTGACAGGACAAGCTGATGCAGATGCGATCGGAAATCTGGTTAATGCTGCTGCTCTTTATCGTTATCTGACTAAACCCTGGAATGAAACCGATCTAATTTTGACCGTTAAAGAAGCTTTGAAACTCTATCAACAAGAAGTTCACCTAGCCAATCAAAGTGAAACTTTAATTGAGATTAATCAACAATTAGAAAACTTAATTTCTTTGCTACAAGCTACTTTGGATGCTACGGCAGATGGTATTTTAGTTTTAGATAATGAAGGTAAGGTTGTCAATTACAATCAAAAATTTGTCGAAATTTGGCAACTACCTGTAACCCTCAAAAGATATGACGAACAAGTTTTTAATTTAATTATTAGAGAACTTGTCGAACCCTATGCTAGTAATTTAAAAGCAAGACGTACCGAATTTGCTCAAAACACTTACGATCTTTGGGAACTAAAAAATGGCAGAATTTTAGAGTGTTATTTTCAAGCACAACAACTGCAAACGCAACAAGTTGGTCAGGTCTGGAGTTTTCGAGATGTTACTCAACACAAAAAGGCTCAAGCATTAATTCAACATCAAGCTTTTCACGACTCTTTAACCAATTTACCCAATCGAGCATTTTTCGATCGAGAACTGACTAGAGTTTTAGGACAAGCCGACTGTAACCATAAAATGTTGGCAGTAATGTTCTTAGATCTCGATCGCTTCAAAGTTATTAATGATACTTTGGGTCATGCTATAGGAGATCTGTTACTGCAAAACGTAGTCGAACGACTCAAAAAATGTGTTAGAGAACAAGATATTATTTCTCGCTGGGGAGGTGATGAATTTACTCTATTATTGCCTGAAATCAGTAACCGAGAAGATGTTAGTGAAGTCGCTCAAAGAATTTTAGAAACTTTTAAAGTCAGTTTCAATTTAGCAGGACATCACCTACACATCACTAGCAGTATTGGAATTGCCGTCTTTCCCGAAGATGGTACTGATGCTGATAGTTTATTGAAAAACGCTGATACTGCTTTGTATTGGGTTAAAGAAAAAGGTCGTAATGATTATCAACACTACAACCTAAGTTTCCATGCTCAAGCTCACGAACTGCTAAACATAGAAAATGATTTGCATCATGCTTTAGCCAACCAAGAATTTACACTTTATTATCAACCCATCATTGAAGTGGCAACTAACAAAATCATCAAAATGGAAGCTCTACTTCGTTGGCAACATCCCCAACTGGGTTTAGTTTCTCCCGATCTATTTATTCCCATTGCCGAAGAAAATGGTTTGATAATTGCGATCGGAGAATGGGTACTACAAACTGCTTGTAATCAGGCTAAAGCCTGGCAAAAAATGGGTTTTACCTCATTAAAAATTGCAGTTAATTTATCAGCACGTCAAGTTTACAATCACGATATAGTACGAACTATTAACCAAGTTTTACAAACGACTAAATTAGCTCCTCAAAGTTTAGAGTTGGAAATGACCGAAACCGCCACGATGCGAAATACGACTTTAGCTAAGGAAATACTATCAACTCTTGATGGGATGGAAATTTCTCTATCTATGGATGATTTTGGCACGGGCTACTCTTCACTAAGCTATCTGAGAGATTTTCCTTTTGATACCCTTAAGATAGATCGCTCTTTCACGATGGATTTAATCGTCAATTCTGATAACTTAGCTATAGTTAACGCTATTATTGCCTTGGGAAAAGGTCTGAATTTACAAATTGTTGCTGAGGGAGTGGAATCTAAACAGCTTAAAAATCTATTAGAAACACTTAACTGCGGTTATATGCAGGGTTATTTTTTTAGTCCCCCATTAAACGTAGTAGACGCAACTAATTTACTTCTAGATGTAGACTTTTAGACAATAATGTTGACTGGCGATCGCAATATTTATTTGAATAAAAATAATTATTTGAACTAATGAATATAACCCAAGCTATTCCAAGTAAACCCCAACCATCTATCGATACAGTAGTTAACATTGAAAATCTTAGCCATTTTTTTGGTGAAGGAAAATTAAGAAAACAGATATTATTTGATATTAATTTAACTCTAAAATCGGGAGAAGTAATTATTTTAAAAGGACCTTCAGGATCGGGGAAAACCACTCTTCTAACATTAATGGGAGGCTTGCGATCGGCACAGTCGGGAAGTTTAACAGTCTTTGGCGAAGAATTGGTAGGAGCGAGAAAAAACAAACTAGTTCAAACTAGAAAAAATATTGGTTATATTTTTCAGGCACACAATTTATTAGCATCTTTAACTGCGAAACAAAACGTACAGATGTCTTTGGAATTGCACGATGGAATCAAACGCCAAGAAATAGAGCAAAGAGCAATTTCTTTACTGTCTGCTGTTGGTTTGGAAGAACACATCAACTATCATCCCCAAAACCTTTCGGGGGGACAAAAACAGCGGGTTGCGATCGCCCGTGCTTTGGTATCTCATCCTAAAATGGTACTTGCAGACGAACCTACCGCAGCTTTGGATAGTAAATCGGGCAGAGATGTGGTGGAATTGATGCAGCAGCTAGCTAGAGAACAAGGCTGTACTATCTTAATCGTGACTCACGACGATCGCATTTTGGATGTTGCCGATCGCATTATTGAATTGGAAGATGGCAAAATTACTTTAGATACAGAACAGTAGATCTTAATACTATATAACCAGTCAAATACTACTTAAAGAAACCATGTTTTATGGTTCGGGATCGATTAATGTTGAGGTTAAAAGTCTTACTAAATCGCAGGTTAGGCAAAAGTTTGGTAAGTTGATTATTAATAAAACAACTGGTTATACTGCTAGGTGGCTATACAGATTATTAAAGGAGTACTGTAATTAATTATGAACAGTGAAGGATGTTTGAGAGTCGGGCAAGAAGCACCCGAATTTACAGCTACTGCTGTTTTCGATCAAGAATTTAAAACTGTCAAACTGTCTGACTATCGCGGTAAATATACCGTACTATTTTTCTATCCTTTAGACTTCACTTTTGTCTGTCCTACTGAAATTATCGCATTCAGCGATCGCTATGAAGAGTTTAAAACTCTAAATACTGAAATTTTGGGCGTATCCGTAGATAGTGAATTTTCTCACCTAGCTTGGATGCAAACAGACCGTAAAGAAGGCGGTATTGGTGATATTGCTTATCCTTTGATTTCTGATATCAAAAAAGAAATTAGCAATGCTTATAATGTCCTAGACCCCGAAGCTGGTGTTGCTTTGCGCGGACTATTTATTATCGATAAAGAAGGCGTAATTCAACACGCTACGATCAACAATCTTTCCTTTGGTCGCAGCGTTGATGAGACTTTACGTACCCTGAAAGCAATTCAGCACGTACAAAATAACCCCGATGAAGTGTGTCCTGCGGGATGGGAAGAAGGAGACAAAACTATGAATCCCGACCCTGTTAAATCTAAAGTTTATTTCTCTTCTGTAAGCTAGTTTTATCGAAGATGATTCAAATTTAAAATTAATTATTTTTTGTTTGGTAAAGGCAAGTTGCGATCGCAATTTGCCTTTTTTTAGCGGGCTATCTTATATCAGTCAATTTAGGAATAGAAATAATAAAGCTCCTGCTGCTTTTTCTTGTCTGGCTTGTCTGGCTTTTACTGCGCTTTTCACATGGGTAGATCACATAATTAAACTTTAAAAACTAAGAACTAAGAACTAAAAACTAAACTACTTTAAAATCCTAAGTCTGCTTTGGCTACTTCTGCTGCTGCGTAGACTTCTTCACTAGGCATATCTTCCCAATCAGTACAGCCGATTTCCTGATAGAATTGAGCGTCGTAGGCGCGGGTACGGACTACTACAGGCATGGGTACGGCATGACCTAAAATTAAAGCCTGTTGTTTGGAATCTAGTTTGGCTAAAACTGACTTGAGACTCGCACCGCCAGATACTCCCGTGAAGATAGCATCGATATCTTTTTCGTCGTTGAGCAAGCAGGTTACCCTAGTACCGATTTGAGACATTACTTCATTATCAATACCAGAAGGACGCTGATCTACCACTAGTAGAGTAACAAAATACTTCCGCATTTCGCGGGCGATCGTACCGAAAATAGTTTGATGGACGATACTAGAGTCTAGGAAACGGTGTGCTTCTTCAATGGTAATTACTAGCTGGCGGGGTTTGTCTAAAGGGTTTTTAGTTTGCAGAAAGCGATCGGCTTTTTTAACATAGGTAGCATGAATGCGACGGGTAATCATATTGGTTGCCAGCATATAAGAAAGCATATTCGACTGAGAGCCAAATTCAATGATGACGTTTTTACCCGAATCCAAATCTTGAATTAGGCGATCGATATAGTTATGGGGGCAAGCAGAGCGAATATACTTGAGGGTATCGAGGCGCATTAATTTACGTTGTAGGGAAGAGATCGAACCCTGGTGTCCTTGTTTGGCTTCGCAAAAGATTTTGATATCTTCATTGGTCATATTTACCAAGCGCATAATCCAAGATTTACCGTATTCGTTGTAGAGAATATTGGCATTATCCATTGCTGCTTCTGACAAACCCAATTCCGAAGAGACTAGCTTGAGGTCTTCAATCTCGATTTGGTCGTAACTGAGAAAAAGCTCTTGAGCATCCCGCACTCCTCGACGTTTGGTAGATTCAGGATCGAGGGTATACATGATTACTTTCCCTGGAAATAGCTGGCGCAAACCTTTAACGGTACTTACTTGTTTGCCTTCTTTCATCGCTTCCCAACCATATTCCGAGTGCATATCGAACATGAGGTTGACGGCTGCATCCTTGCGAATTACCCCAGATAATAACAGGCGGGTTAAAAAAGATTTCCCCGTACCAGATTTACCAAAAATACCGTTGCTTCTTTCCACAAAGCGATCGAGATCGATACAGACGGGAACATCCATATCTAAAGGTTGACCTACAGAAAAATTACGCCGATAGGGATCGTCTTCCCAACCAAAGACGCTGCGGAAATCATGTTCTGTGGCTTCGTATACCTGGCTAAAATGGGCTGGAATAGTTTTAACTGGTAACAATTCCAGATCCGTACTGGTTTGAGCTTGTAGAGATGCCAAACTAGTATCCTTGGGAGTATCGATAGGCAAACTGGAAAAGTCGCTTTTGGTAGCAGTGGGAGTAAACATCAACATAGGGGATAATGCTACCGTGCCATAAGTTCCACTCCCCGCCAAAACATCCCGTAAAAAAGTATCTTCAATTGGGGGAGGATTGGCAATAATGCGATCGCTCGAACAGCCTAGAGTTACATCGGTCAGCAAACAAAAGAAACGAGATCTGATCCCTTGCACGACTAAAAACTTGCCGACTCGCATATCTTCCACCGAAATATCGGGGTGCAATCTAATTTCTAAACCTTTGGTTAAAGAACCTTGAATTACTGAACCTAGAGGAATTTGCGAGTTCATAGGGTGTTGATTATCTGTATGGTGTTGAGATAGGAAATTTAATTGGCTGGAAAATGTTTAGTCCCAAGAAAGAGGTAATTTTTCATATTTTTGAACTAACTCGGGCTTATTCCGCTAATTTTAACAACTCTTTGATTATTAGGCAGATCGAATTTTGGGAGCATCAGTATTTAGATTAAAGATTAGTTACCCATTACCCTCAACATTATTCGATAAAATCTGGAGCATTAGCAGGGATCATTTTTAGGTCGCCACAGTCTCTAGGATCTACCGCTACTTTGATACTGTAGGGGTGTTTAATTTCGGGATGAAAGTAAGAACTATAGTAAAAAACATTATGAACTTGGGCAAAAGGGACGCTCTCGGGGTCAGAAATAGCATGACGGGCAATCAAACAAGTGCGATCGTTAGGGGTTAATTGTTCGAGAAGTTCGGTTTTGACAGTTTCTTGAAGATAGGGTTCAAAATTATTAAAAAATGGTAATAGATAGTAATTATGAATTTTGATGGCAACGGCAACAAAAAATAGCAGACAGACTAAGCCTAAATATTTTGCTTGCAACCATTGAAGAGTCGTTTTTCCCCAAGTAGAAACTAAATGTAAGTTTAAAGAAACTAGAACAATCATCCAGAACATAAAGTATCGCAATTCATGGGACTGGGGAAAGTTAGCAGGGACGAGAGACATGAGCAACACTAGGATGAAAGCCGTCTTCGCTGGGGTAGTCTGGGAATCTCTTAACTGTTTGTTTGGCAGTCTTTCCAGAATAGTTAAACCGACTAATAATAAAAAATTGAAGACTACATAAGCCCCAAAAAAACCACCACCTCGGTCGAGCAAAGTTTCGTCGCCTCCATTCCATTGATCCGCCGTCCAGTCTGGAGTTTTAATTTCTAAGATGGACTGCAACCACTTTTGAGGTCGATTGCCTTCGCTATAGGTATCTGGGGTTAATTGATGATTGAGAACAATGCCTGCAACTTCTATTCTGATCGGGTAGAAAGGATTGCCATACAAAGCGACATTTTTAATTGGAGTAGCAAAAATTAAGACAGAAGCTAAAATCGCCCAAGGAACAATCCGTCCTAATTTGCGTCTAGAGCGATCGACAAACTTAAAATAAAGCCAACCTAATCTGATTGCTGCAACCCAATAAATTAAAAATACCAAAGGTTGCAATTGGGGTTTGGTATTTGCTGCTGCTGCTGCACTCAAGACAAGAATTAGTAATGTTTGTTTGCTGGGTAGTTGAGACTGTTTGAACAGGAAGTAAACCATCATCATTGAAATGGATACGGCTACATTCCCTGGCAGATCCACAAAACTAGTGGCAGAATGAGTCAGCACCGTAGGAATAGTAAAAATAGCAATTACGGAGAGATATAGAGGGACTTGAAAATATTTTTTGAGGAATAAAAAATAAATTAGCAAACTAAAATAGCCAACAAGATTGGTAGCTTGAATCCTTCCCGTAATTTTCCACAACATACCTTGGAAAAAATGCGCCAATAAGGGAAAACCATCATAACGATGTTCGATTAAATTCTCTGAAAGATATTCATTTTCAGGAATAATTCCCCAAATTCTGGCAGCAAAGGGTAAATGATACCAGCCAACATCATAATTTGTGTCTATATCGATGATTGCTTTGAGAAAAATAGACAATAATATGACTATGGCGATCGCACTAAGAATTATTTCTATCACCGATCTTTTACTATTAGGCACGGAATAATTTACTACCAATCTAATTGACTAGATTATTTTAAACTTTTATCTCCACAGTCAAAAAATCAGTAATTCTATCGCTGTAATTCTAGTCCCCAAGATTACATACTATTGATTGCCGTTGATTATTAATACTCGATCGCCAAAGGAGTATGGAGTGAAGCAAAAAGGAAAGCCATCCCCCCTCAAAACAACTAAGAAAAATCAAACCAGTCGTAAAACCCCTACTTCGGGGAAGAAACGCAGTTTATTTAAGCTCAAAAATCAAAGTCTCTCTAAATCGAAAAAAGTAGCTAAATCTCATAGTCGAAAATCTGTACTGGAAAGTATTCGCCAAAAGAATCCTCAATTTAAACCAGAAGTTAAACTCAGGAATGTTACGAATAAAGCAACTAAACCCAAGCATCCTTTATTTATTGTTATCTGTGCAATCACGATTATTGTTGGACTCAGCACTATTTTAGGCACGACCATCTCAATTGCCGATTCTGTTTCGACTCAAATTCCTGCTCAGGAAAAAACCTTAGCTAAAAGCCAACCTAAAAATCTCCAAAATCGAGCCAAACTAGAGTATCTTTTGAATTTTGCTTCTTTGGGAGAAGAAATAAACCCCTTAAAATCTCAACTACAAGCTCTAGCTAAAAAATATCCTTCTTTGCAACCTGAAGTTTTTCTTGTAGATCTCGATACCAAGGGATATGTCAGCGTGGGGGGGCAAAAAGCAATTTCTTCCGCTAGTACGATTAAGTTACCCATTTTAGTCGCTTTTTTCCAAGATGTAGACGAAGGTAAAATTCAGCTAGAAGAAGAACTAATTATGACCAAAGAGTTGATCGCAGGGGGATCTGGAGATATGCAGCATTCCCCACCAGGAAGCAAATATTCGGCTTTAGAAACTGCTACCAAAATGATTGCGATCAGCGATAATACTGCTACCAATATGCTAATCGATCGCCTGGGAGGAATAGAGGTCTTAAATCGTCGTTTTCTGACTATGGGATTAACCAAAACCAAGTTACGCAATCCCTTACCAGACTTGACAGGAACTAATACTACCAGTGCTAAAGATTTGGGCAATCTACTCTTGAAGATCGATCGCGGAGAACTGATTTCCTTGCGATCCCGCGATCGCTTGCTACATATTATGAGTAATGTAGAAAATGACACCCTTCTCCCTCAAGGATTGGAAACTAATGCGTTAATCGCTCACAAAACAGGAAATATTAAGTCTGTATTAGCCGATGTCGGCACGATCGATATGCCCAATGGCAAACGCTATATCGCCTCGATTTTAGTCCAACGCCCCGATAATGCCTATGAAGCTCGAGAGTTTATTCAACAAGCTTCTGGAGTGGCTTATCAATATTTTAAGGAATGATTTATAGCAGTCAAGGCTTCGGTTTTTGTTGATAGTTGATAGTTGATAGTTGTTAGTTGTATGAACTCACTACTCCCTACTCCCTACTCCCGTACAGGCGATTCGCGAATCGCCCCTACCCGTACAGTCGTTTCATGAAACGACTGTACTCACTGCTGGGTACTACAATAGTTCTTCTTCGGTTGAGCATTTTCTCAACTTGCTGATAATTGACCAAATCTCCTGTGTTTAAAAATATTTCTCTAGATTTATATTGTAACTTTCAGAATTAAATGGCGTAAAATCTTCAGGATTATTTGGCGCAATACAAAATAACTGCTGTAAAATAATTGAGTTAGGCTGTCGCAAAACTTGAGAGATTCTTCAGAACAGTTAATCAACTATTGTTAGCCAAATTACCAGGCTATGCACCACCAGGACATAAATCACCCAATCCAGTTCTAGATTTTAATCAACTCGAACGAGAATTTGAAAGCTTTTTACTGCAATATCATCAAACAGAACACAGCCAAACTTCTGAAGCTCCACAAAAACGCTGCAATAAAGGGGGATTTCTCCCACAACTGCCAGAATCAATCGAAAAACTAGATCTGCTACTGCTGACTATTAGAGATACAAGACGTATTCGACGAGACGGCATTATAAAAAAAGCAAGAATTGCTGAGTCTTATTATTCAGAAGGAGTGCCAGTGAACGAAATTGCCAAGAGCTTGAGTATCTCTAAAGCTACACTCTATAAATATTTGCGGTTTCGGGGTGTGGAAATTAGTCCCTATGGAAAGCACTCGTCTTGAATTCTGATTCATTTGAACCTCTACTATAGTTATAGTAACTGGCGCAACTATAATCAAAATCTCTTAATATAGAAAGAAACATATCAATAAAATTTGATGCAACAAGTTATCAATCAAAACTCTACTCACATCTGGGCTGGTTTCCGCGCACTCTCCGACCCTCTAAGGATTCAAATCATTGAACTCCTGCGTTCTCAAGAGTTGTGCGTCTGCGAACTATGCGAACAACTTGAAGTGAGTCAATCCAAGCTATCTTTCCATCTTAAGAACCTCAAAGAAGCTAACTTGATTCGTTCTCGCCAACAGGGTCGTTGGATGTACTATAGTCTCAACTTGCCTCAATTCGTTGCTTTAGAGCAATATTTGGCTGAATATCGACGTTTAGACGATATTTTACCAGCAAGAAGCTGTAAGTAAATTTTGCCTTTTTATCGAGTAGACAAACATCAATCTGTTCTAATTCCAATATAAACAATATAAACAGATCGCACCTGGCAGACATATCAATATTTTTTGATACATCAAGTTTATTTGATGTATGATAAAACTACTCCTTCAATTTTTATTAGTGGAGTAGATAGATATGAATGTTCGAGATAAAACACCTTTAAAGTCTCTCCAAGCTTTAGCAATAGGATTGAGTACGGCATTAGCTGCTATTTCAACTCCCCTATTTGCTCAAGAGACACCATCGATCGCAATAGATGGATCTAGTACCGTGTATCCCATTACCAAAAAAATAGTTGAAGACTATCGGGCTAGTGCAAAGAAACCCGTAAATATTGAGATTGAATTTTCTGGTACGGGCGGTGGTTTTGACAAATTCTGTAGTGGAGAAACCCAGATTAACAATGCTTCCCGTCCAATTCAGGTTGACGAGATGGAAGCCTGTAAAGAAGCGGGGGTGGCATATATAGAGCTACCCGTAGCCTTTGATGCCCTAACTGTGGTTGTCAATCCAGCTAACGATTGGGTCGATACCCTTACCACTGAAGAATTAGCCATGATTTGGTCGCCCGATGCTGAAGGTAAAATTACCAATTGGAATCAGGTCAGACCGAGTTTTCCCGATCGCCCGCTTAATCTCTATGCTCCTGGCGAAGATTCGGGGACTTTTGATTATTTTACGGAAGCCATCGTCGGCGAAGCAGGGGCTAGTCGTAGCGACGTTACCGAGAGTGAAGATGATGATGTTCTAGTAGCAGGAGTGAGTCAAGACCCCAACGCCCTTGGTTACTTTGGCTTATCTTACTACGAGCAAAAAGCCAATGACATGAAAGCGATCGCCGTTGATAGTGGTGAAGGAGCAGTTTTACCTTCAGTAGAAACAGTCGAGCAAGCGCAATATCAACCTTTAGCCCGTCCATTATTTGTCTACGTTAATGCTGCTGCTGCTAGAGAAAATGATGCTTTAGTGAGATTTACCGAATTCTATTTAGAAAATGCTCCTAATGTGATTAGCGAAGTTGGGTATGTTCCTTTACCCGAAGAAGCTTATCAAATTAACGAAGTAACTTTTTATCGAGGAGAAGTAGGAACTGTTTTTGACGGTCAATCTCAGTTTAATGTCACTATACCCGAACTGTTACGCAAACAGGCTCGATATTAATTTAATTGTTAAGTAAGCAATGCTATGAATCCAGAAAATCAACCAATCAATGCCAAAGCCGTTCAAGCTGGCGGTCAATTAAACTTATTTGAGAAATACCTGACTGTATGGGTAGCTCTCTGTATTGCTGCGGGAATTGCTTTAGGGAAGCTATTTCCTAATGTTGCTCAAACCCTGGATTCGATGAGCGTTTATAACGTTTCGATTCCTATTGCGATTTGCTTGTTTTTCATGATGTACCCCATCATGGTTAAGATTGACTTTTCTCAGGCAAAAAAGGCAGCAAAATCTCCCAAACCAGTTTTGTTAACCCTAGTAATTAACTGGCTAATCAAGCCATTTACAATGGTAGCGTTTGCTCAGTTTTTCTTGGGTTGGTTATTTCAGTCTTTTCTAACTGAAACAGAGTTAATCAGAGGGGTAGAGGTTACTCTGGCTAATTCTTATATTGCAGGAGCTATTTTACTGGGCATTGCTCCCTGTACGGCAATGGTCTTGATGTGGGGCTATCTCTCCTATAGTAACCAAGGGCATACTTTGGTGATGGTAGCGGTAAATTCCTTGGCGATGTTGTTTCTCTATGCACCCTTGGGTAAATGGTTGCTTTCAGCTAATAATCTCACCGTACCCTGGGAAACTATAATATTGTCGGTTTTAATCTATGTTGGTTTGCCACTTTTGGCGGGAGTCCTCAGCCGTTATTGGATTCTCCACAATAAGGGTAGACGTTGGTTTGAAGATAAATTCTTGCATTATCTTTCTCCAGTAGCGATTCTGGCTTTGCTATTAACCTTGATTCTCTTGTTTGCCTTCAAAGGAGAATTAATCGTCAATAATCCCCTGCATATCTTATTAATTGCCGTCCCTCTATTTTTACAAACCAACTTAATCTTTTTAATTACTTATGTTGCAGGTTTAAAACTGGGACTAGATTACGAAGATGCAGCCCCCGCAGCCTTAATTGGTGCGAGTAACCATTTTGAAGTAGCGATCGCCACTGCCGTAATTTTATTTGGTTTAAACTCAGGTGCAGCTTTAGCAACAGTAGTTGGTGTACTGATTGAAGTACCAGTAATGCTGATGTTGGTGGAATTTTGTAAGCGTACTGCTAATTGGTTTCCCCGACATCCCGAAAAGGCGACCTTACTCGACCCTCGTTGTGTAAGTCCCTATAGATAAATAATCCCTTTTGAGTAATTGTTATTTACTGGAGGTATCCTTATGACTGCCCTGAAAGCTCATGTATCTTTAAAAGTTAGCAATCTAGAACGGTCGGTAACTTTCTATCAGGCAATGTTAGGACTTAAGCCTGTTAAATACAAAACTGACTATGCCAAGTTTGATTCGGACAATCCACCCCTTAACCTTACTTTAGAAGCGAGTTCTATTGTAAATTCTGGAGGAACATTATCCCACTTGGGGATACAGGTAGAAAGTTCCGCAGAAGTCAGAGATGCGATCGCTCGTTTTCAACAGATAGGATTAGCAACTTTTGAAGAGAAGGATCGAGACTGCTGCTATGCCCTACAGGATAAAGTTTGGGTCGCTGACCCTGACGGTACGAGATGGGAAGTATTTGTGGTTAAGGTGGCAGATACTACCCCCGAAACTAATCGCCAAATTACGCACAACCTTGTTGTAGTTAAATAAATTAAACGTATTTTTGTAAATTCAGAATGACCAATTTCGACCATCCACCGAGAATTCTATTTTTGTATGGCTCGTTAAGAGAGCGTTCTTACAGTCGCCTGTTAGCAGAAGAAGCAGCCCGCATCATTAGCGATCTGGGTGCAGAAGTTAAATTCTTTCATCCCCACGAACTACCTTTACGGGGACAGGTTGAAGAAACCCATCCCAAAGTGCAGGAGTTAAGAGAACTAAGTCAGTGGTCGGAAGGTCAGGTGTGGTCTTCTCCCGAAATGCACGGCAATGTGACGGGCATTCTTAAAAATCAAATCGACTGGATACGATTAACTATTGGTTCGGTACGTCCAACCCAAGGTAAAACACTGGCAGTGATGCAGGTTAGCGGTGGTTCGCAATCGTTTAATGCAGTTAACACTCTGCGGATACTGGGGCGGTGGATGCGGATGTTTACCATTCCCAATCAATCTTCGGTAGCCAAAGCCTATCAAGAGTTCCATGAAGATGGGACGATGAAAAATTCTCCCTATCGAGACAGAGTAGTAGACGTGATGGAGGAACTGTATAAATTTACCTTG
>NZ_JBZNBU010000071.1:0-7182 GCF_058530065.1 Waterburya sp.
GAAAATAGCTCAGTGCCAGGTTCTTTTTTTTCCACATCGATTCACATTGTCATCTCACCGCTCCTCACAAGGGTAGGTTTTTTACAAGGGGGGAGTAGGCACTTTGATTTAGGTACAAAAGAGCCTTTACCCACTTCCCCATTCTAGGATTTGTGCCCGAACGGATGTTTATGACCGAACGGGTACAAGCCGTCTTCGCGGGATAATATCTTCCCGTCAACCAAAACAGTCAAATGTAAAAAGTCTACACTTGCGACCATTCACCCAGTCACCCACTTCCTACTTTTCTTGGGGAACAAATTTTAAAGATACACCGTTCATACAATAACGCTGACCAGTAGGTTTTGGCCCATCGCCAAATACATGACCTAGATGACCGCCACAGCGACTACAATGAACTTCGGTTCTAGTCATAAATAGAGAGCGATCCACAGTGGTGTCAATAGCATCTTCTAGAGGTTGATAAAAGCTAGGCCAGCCAGTACCACTATTGTATTTAGTCTCAGAACTAAATAAAGGTTGCTCGCACCCAGCACATAGATAAGTACCTGGTTCATAGTTTTTATCTAGAGGGCTAGTTCCCGCTCTTTCTGTACCATGTTTTCTCAACACTTTGAAAGCTTCGGGAGAAAGAGTTTCTTTCCATTGTTGTTCGGTTTTTTGAACTGCGTATTGATTTTCGGAAGTTGCCATATTTATTAAATGAGTAACATATAAAGAATTGCAAACATTATTATTATTACGCGAGTTTGCTCGAATAGTGAGTAATTTTTTCAAGCTACAGGCAAACAAAAACGAAAAATACTACCTTTACCTAGTTTGCTTTCAACTTCAATGTTTCCCCCTTGCAATTCTACCAAACGTCGAGCGATCGCCAGACCAATACCCGTACCGCCAGAATGGGTAGAGCGAGAGGGATCGGCACGCCAAAAACGCTCGAATACATAGGGTAAATCTTCCGCAGCAATGCCTACTCCCGTATCTTCAACGGAAATCCAGACCTGACGATTTTGTTTCCAGGCTCTAACTACAATCGAACCTACTTCAGTATAGCGAATGGCATTACCGAGTAAATTAACTAAAATTTGTTCGGTGCGATCGCGATCTGCTGCAACGCAAGGTAAATCTTCAGGACAGTTTAAAATTAGATCGGGGCCTTCTTCTAATAATTGGTCGCCAAAGCGATCAACTAAAGAACTAAGTAAAGGGTATAAATTTAATATCTGGGAATTGATCGATAAATAACCCGCTTCTGCTTTAGAAAGCTCTTGTAGGTCGTGAATTAAACGTTCTAAACGTCTGGTTTCTCTAATTAAGCGTAAATATAGTTCTGGAGTTCCATCGATTTTGCCATCAGCTAATTCTTCAAGATAACCCCGCACCACAGTTAAAGGCGTACGCAATTCGTGAGTCAAGTCGCTGACTAGTTCTCGTCTTCGTTGTTCGACATCTCCCAAACTACTAGCCATGGAATTGAAACTAACGCTTAATTGATTTAGTTCGGGAATAACACTTTCTGGCACTCTTTCGGCTAAATCTCCTGCGGCGAATTTTTGAGTGATATGTTTCATCTGCTTGACGGGTTTAGTGATGCGTTTGGAAAATATATAGCTCATTCCTCCCGCAGCCGTCGCGCCCACTGCTACAGATAAGATCGCACTGCGATTCCAAGCATTCCGAAAACCATCAACTAGATAGGTACGGGCGGAACGGACGGTAAAAATACCTCTTTTCTCTAGCTGTTCTAAACGCAAGACAAACATTCTAGGAGAAGAAACTTTGGCGATAATTACAAAGCTACCTAAGCCAACCATCATGACCAATAAATGAGAAATAAATAATCGCGCTCCTAAACTTAATTTGGGCATTATTAAGTAGCTCCACCTAAATAATTGTTGGTAAATAATAAATAATTATTACTTTGGTAATTATACCGATAATATTTATATATTATAAATTTCTCTATAGGATTGTACGGAGATTAGTCTTGGTCAATTAAATTACAATTAAGTTGTATATTTTTATTCTCTACAATAGATAGTGGATAACTGTGGTTAAAAATAAATCAACTAATACAATAAAACAATTAAATATACAAAATTATCACAAATTAAAATCTAAATATCCACAAAAACATCAACATTATAGTTTCAAAGATTTTTTTTCTTTTCAAAATGATAAAGGTATTATTAGTGACTGGAATCAAGGTCGTAATATTTTTGTGAGTGAAGATTTTATTGTTGGCTTAATTACTGGTTTGGAAACAGAAGTAGGTGATGCTTCTGGATTAGTAATGTATAACATTGGTAAAGCATGGGGGCGAGAAGACGCTATTTTTTTTCGTAATTGGTTTTTTGAAGAATATGGTTATCAAGATTTAAGCCAATTAAATTTAAGATATGTTTTAGAAGCCTGGTGGTGGTGTTTTCTTAGTCAAGGATGGGGAAATTGGGATGTGGATATGAGCGATCGCCACAATAGTTTTATGTTTATAAATATCTTTGATTCTGCTGTTGCTAAAAGCTTAGGAGATGTTGGCAAGCCAGTTTGTCATATTTATGCTGGTTTATTTGCAGGATTTTTTTCTAGTTTAATTAAAAAAGACCTGGGGTGTATTGAGATTCAATGTTATTCCTTAGGAGAAACATATTGTAAATTTTTACTCGGCAAACAAGATCTAATTGATGCAGCTTCTTTTTGGCATAATGAAGGAGCTACAGCACAAGATATTCAGCAAAAATTGCAAAGTGGAGCATATCTGAAGTGACTATATTTTTATTAAATAAATTATGATTGATTATTTTTAATTTAATTAACTTTAATAATAACTATGATTTCCGATTTAGAATCAATACTATATAAAGCCGAAATCGAATATTTAGAAATAACCGAACTGAATATTTTTAACCAAAGAGCTTTGTCTTTGGAACGAAGATTAAAACTCTATGAACTATTACGCGATCGCGAAATAGAAATATTTGAATATATAGCAGAAGATTTACTTAAAAATTACCCTCAAACAGATGAATTAAAAATTGCTCTGGCTTTACAATATTGGATGTCAATTATGCGCCATTGCAGTATGGCAATGCTAAGTAACAATTATCTTTATTTGGAAAATAGGATTTTGGCATGGCTGCCAGAACAAATTGAAGTTGATGAACTAAAAAATATTTCAGAGAACATATATATATTATTATCAAAATGCTTATTCAAAATTCTAAATGCTGAAGATTTTTATTTTCTAAAACCTTTTTTAGAGCAAACTAAAAATATTTTAGGCGAGTAATAACTAATGATTGATATTGCCAATTTAATTAATAAATCTAGCGTCTTTAGCAATTACTTTGCTCCTGATATTTATGCCAAGGGAGACTTTGAATCTGGGCTAATTGAAAATCGTCAAGGGCGACGCTTGTTAGCATTGCCCGAAACTTTATTAATAGCTTTACATCGATCTCTTAATTCAGAAGTTGGCTCGGCAGCTGAAATAGTTTTATATAATTGCGGTGTTAAATGGGGTGAAAATTTTTATCGGCGATTTGAAGCAGAAGTTAGTAGTTACTATGGGCGATCGATTTCTGAAATGGCAATGGTAGAGCTACTATCTTGTTTGAAACAATGCTGGAAAGCTCATGGTTGGGGAAAAATCAGGGTAAACTACGATAACTACGATCGCGAATTCATAGTTGTCGAGATCGAACATTCGGCATTTGCAGGTGCAATAACTTCTGCCAAGCAACCAAGCTGCTTTATGGAGGCTGGTTTATTATCTGCTTTCTTCTCGGAATTATTGGCAATTAATTTACATTGTCTGCAAACTACTTGCGAATCTTTAGGTGCGAAATCCAATCTTTTTGTATTGGGTTTGGCACAAAGACTAAAACCTGCTGAAGTTGCGATCGCAACAGGCAAAAATCATGCTGAAATTATGCAATGTCTTTGTACTAACTAAAATTTTATCAGTTTTTTTTAACCAATCTAACAGTTATGTTTCAACAACTAGAACAACTGAGTATAAGCATAGATGGTCGTTATGCAACTACTCAAGAATTACAATTTCTTAGAGACTATTTAGCTACCGTAGATTTACGCCTGAGTGCCTATCAAAAAATTCGCGATGGCGAAATAGAAATAGTCGATCGCTTGCAGCATAAGATACATGAAATAAAACCAGAGATCTTTAATAGCAATTCTGAATATAGAAAGGAAAAATGTTATCGAGATTGTCGGATGGTGATTCGTAGTGCTAGCGCAGCTTTATTAGTCAACGATTTAGCTCGATTGAAAGAAAATACTTTATTGTGGCAGCGAACTATTATTAAGGCTTTTCAATTGAATTCGCTGGCAGAAATAACTTATGAAATCATGCCTTCTATTATTCAGGAGTTTTTGACATCTGAAGAATTTAGTTTAATCGAACCGATTTTACAACTCAATCAAACAGTTTTAGCTGGTAAATTAGATTCTGCCAAAATTTCTAAGTAATACCAATTCTCCAAGACTGGAACTACTTATGTCAACTAATTTTGCGCTCGCTCTCCTCAAGTTACCATCAACAGAAGTTTTACCAGAATCAATTATTCATCTAGCTATAGCTTCTAATTTGGTCTATCTCGGCGCACAAAGGCGACTTTATATTCATCACTATGATAATTTCGCTCCCTTGGGAGATATCGAGCAAAAGTGGCAAATTCCTTTAGATGAATCTCTCACTCAGCTAGAAATCAAGACAAAAAGTTGTTTTATTACTACCAAATCCTCTTTATATTATTTACCTTTAGATATTGACAGCGAGCAATTCAGCTTTTTTACCGAGAAATTCCTGCCGATTCTAGCTTTTCCTACCGATTGTCTTGTTAGTGCGATTGAGCCACAAGGTAATTGGTATGCAACTTCTTATCTACCCCGCAAATCCAAAACACCCCATTGGCAAATCTGGCAATTACCCAACTGTCAGTTAAAACAGTCTCAAATTAACCGTAAAAACTGGAATTATTTAATCGCGATCGATCGCCGTTATGGATTAGGTATTTATCAAAACCAGCAGCAACAGACAGAATTGCACCTTTTCAATCGTCGCGGTAATTGGCTGGCAAATAAAACTATTGCCATTCAATTCAACTTAGTTGTTTTTAATCCTCAATTCCCCCAGTATCTAATAGCAACAGAAAGTCATGAATCAAATAGCTTGGTAGTTATTACCCTCAAAAAATTTCAGATTCAGCGTATTACTTTAAATATAATTGCCAAAATTATTACTGCTTGTCCCCAAGGCTATCTAATTAGCGATCGCCAGAATAGTATTGTTTTAATCAATGGCAAAGATTTCAACTACCAACAATTACAACTATCTTTACCCAAAGATAGTGAAATAACGGCAATGCAATCCAGTAAAACTCAATTACTAGTGGCTACAAGCGATCGCTCGGAATTTTTACTACACCAATACCAACTACCTAATTAGTCTTCTTCATCCCAATCGGGATATTGTGGGGGACTATCTCCAGTACGACTGATAATAATAGGATATTTCTTTTTAGGTGTTTTCTGCTTAACTTCCTTGACATCGATTTGATGCCACCAATCATCGCCAAAATCAAACCAATAACCAAAAGCCTCATCTTGCTCTAGATCCAACGTGCCGATTTTGGTTTTTCTGACATCTGCTACATATCCTTCAGAATCCAATCCACTGGGGAGTGACATTGACAATCCATAACGTAATGCTTCAGGATCGTTTGGTCCCATGCCGCCAATTTGGAATTCATACATATGCTCGTCTTCGCGATCAAAAGCTGCAAAAATAATCTGATGGAGATCGGCTAAAGTTTCTTCAGAGCTAATTTCAATAGTGCGAGCAATAATAGGATTCTGTTCGATAAAACTTTCAGTAACAAGACCGCTTAAAAGAAAAACTTCCAAAACATAAACTATATTCTTCTTTGACCCTTTACGAGGTGCTTTTGGTTCGGGATCTGTTGATGATTCGCGATCGCCTGGAATATAGGGAATTAAACCTTGCTCGAATGCCTCTACCTGCGCTCCGTAAGGAGCATTACGAATATCCATAATTAAGCCATTGACCGAAAGCATCCAAATCATCGGATTGTCGTCAATCAAGCTCGGCAAACACCAATCAGGACTTAACTGAGACATACTCATCATGTCGCGGATTTGTTTGGATTTCCCCTGCCCCGTACTTTGTCCTACCCCAAATAGCTTATAAAGTTCTGTTGCCTTAATATGGGGCGTTTGAGAAGAATCGTAGAGGAAATTTACCATACCCAAGGCATGAACTATGCCACAAGCCCAGGTTTTAGCTTTTCCTCTGACTAAAGGGGAGGGACGTTTGCGACACAAAGCAGCGGTCAACTTACGAGATAGTTCTGCATATTCACTATTGAGATGAGTCTGGCAGAAAGCATCAGTCAGAGCAGTAATTTCGGCAAATTTAGACTGCATTGCTTGGGGTACTTTTTCTCCTGTAGATTTAGCCATGACTTCACAACAGATTGGGCTTTCGTTTAATCTACCATTATGCGATCGACTATTAAATAGATAGAAGACAATTTTTCAGGGTTCGAGGTAAGATTGAACCCGACTATGAAACATATACTAATCTTTAATATTTAGCTGCCAATATCAATGACTACTAAAAGAAAACCTAAAAGAAGAAAAATTTCTACTAGTAAAACTAGCAAGAATTTAGCTCTTAAAATTGTCCCCGCAGCTTTAGGAGGTCTATTGCTTTTTGGTTGGGCTGGTTGGAAAGGTATAACTGCTCCCGTAGAAGCCAAAGGACAAGAAATAGATAAAGAAAAACAAGTAGCATTTACTGTTAAGTCTGGTGTTGGGGGTAACCAAATCGGAGCAGAATTAGCCGACGCTGGATTGATTAGATCTAGCAATACCTGGAAGATTTGGACGAAACTCAAACAAGTAACAGACTCCAAAGGTGGCTTCAAAGCAGGTACTTATTTAATCTCTCCCGAAGAATCTTTGTCAGATATTGCCAGCAAGATCTGGGAAGGAGAAATCATGCAGACTAACTTTACTATTCCTGAAGGTTGGTCTACCAGACAAATGGCAAAACATTTTGAGTCTTTGGGCTATTTTACCGCTGAAGAATTCAACAATGCGGTAACCGAAATTCCTTACGATAAATACCCTTGGTTGCCC
>NZ_JBZNBU010000072.1:0-9696 GCF_058530065.1 Waterburya sp.
ACTATTTTGCCTAATGGAGTATACCCTCAAACCAAATGGGCTTGCGGTACGAATTTGGCTTATATCGGCATTCAGGTAGATGCCCGCACGGGAAGAGTAATAGTATTGTCTGCTATTGATAATTTGATTAAAGGTCAAGCTGGTCAAGCCGTACAATGTTTGAATTTAATGATGGGCTGGGATGAAGCGGTGGGATTGCCAAGATTAGCCTTTTATCCTTAAAAAATTATCGATTATGAACAAAAAGGTTTTATTTTGTTTGAGTAGTAGCTTATCCTTTTGTTTATTAGCATTTCCAGTTAAAGCTGAAAGCGTACTTGCCAAAATTCAACGGACAGGAGTTCTTAATGTTGCTATTCGAGAAGATGCCGCACCTTTTGGATATTTAGATAGTGGCGGTAATTTGCAAGGGTATTGTTTGGATTTTTTTGTATTGTTAGAAAAACAGTTAATTCAAACCTTAGAACGCAATACTTTAAGTGTAAAGTTGTTCGAGTCAACAGCTTCGACTCGCTTTTCTTTAGTTAGTAATGGCATTGTCGATCTAGAATGTGGGGCGAATACTATTCGTCCTAATCCACCAGAAAAAACTAGTTTTTCAACAGCATTTTTTACTACAGGGACTCAATTTTTGCTCGATCAAAAAAATCGTAGTCGCTTAAATCTCAATCGCAGTCTGAATGAAGTGAGATTGGGAGTAATTGACAATACCACTACAGAAAAATACCTAACTGAAACTTACCCAACCGCTACTATACAAAAATTCAGTGGAGTAACTGCTAGAAGTAGAGGAGTCGAAGCAGTAGCTCAAGGTAAAATAGATGCCATGGTCAGTGATGGAATTCTATTAAGAGCTGAAGCACAAAAACAGGGATTATTATCTTCTAATTATCCTTTGATTCCTGAGACTCCTCTAACTTGCGATCGCTATGGCATGATTATTAAAAGTGAAGATTCTCAATGGCAGAATTTGATTAATTCTGTGATTGGTAGTTTGGAGATGGATATTTTATCTCAGGCTTGGTTCGATAGTTATCTAGAAGAGCAAACAATTGCTCTAGATCGCTGTAGCAAAACTGAATAATCTAAATTGTAAGTATGTAAATTAATCAATCAATTAGAGGTATGAAAAATAGCTTATCGTGCCAATATTCATAAATTCCGCTTGCTTTACCCAATCCTTGTTGGGGCTTAAAAATTAATAAACGAAAGGTATTGATTATCATGCGAATATTGGTGAGGATAAAAACTTTTTGACTGCCATATTTTTCGAGATGAATTAAATAGCTTTTAGTAATATGACGGTATTGTTGGAAAATATTACGACTAGTAATCGATGAGGTATCGTGTATAACTTGAATGGTATTAGTTACTGCTATTTGCTTTCCTTCTCTACCGTAGCGCAAGCAAAAATCCAAATCTTCATAGTACAAAAAATAACGCGGATCGAATTGAGGAAGCTTGGGAAAATTAGCCAAATTAATCAATAAGCTACAACCACTTACCCAATCAGTTTGATAATAATCCTCAGTTAAATCTTCTGGTAGGCGATTGACAATAGTTAAAGCAGCTGTATTAGGGGTAAAAGTTCCTCCCGCAGCTGTCAGTTTGCCCTCAGAATCCCAGACAGTCGTACCTAAAATCGAAATTTCTGGATGTTGTTGTAAGAATGCGATCGCCAGACTAGCAGCCGATATTTTAGTTTTAAAATATGTGTCGGGATTAATCAGCCAAACAATAGCGCGATCGTTTTGTTGAGAAATCCAATTCACCCCCAAATTACAAGCTCTACCAAAACCCAGATTGTCTTTTGCTTCTAGAATGAAAATCGAATCATTAGCTAAATTTAAAACATCTTTATCTTCAGGAGAGTTATTAACAATAACTACTCGTTCTCGATCTGAATAAATTAAAGAGTTTAATAGGCGTTTTATTAAATCTAGTGAATTATAGTTAACTATTAAAAAATAAAGAGCGGTATTGTGGCAACTAGTCATTATCTGGTTTGTTTTTTTAATTAAGCTAAATGATAACTAATAACGTTTCTATTAAAATTGATTACGGATAGTTCGGGGAAATAGGGCAATAGGGAGATAGGAATAGATTTGTAGCGTTATTTTGGAAAATTGAGATGATTACTAATTGCTAATCGCCTAAATCTTTAAGTAACAGATAAAACTATTCATTTTTAAAAATATACCCCACCTCCGAGGGAGATAGGGAAGAAAAACGAGTTATTAGCTAACGTGAGTTTTGCTTAACAAGATGAAGACAAAGCAAAGCGATCGATAGCAACAAATGTTTTATTGGGCAGATGATTCTGTTTTAGATGCGATCGCTATTCAACAGGGTATCTTAGTCAAACGGGCTGCGGGTATTTATTCTTTCTCCCATCTAACTCTGCAAGAGTATTTAACTGCTAAATATATTAGCCAAGATAACAGACGAGTAGAATGTTGACGCCAGTTAAATAAGGATTTAACCTTGCGATCGCTCTCACTCTAACTCAATCAAATAAATTAAAATTTCAAATATGCCTCAATGATAATTCTATGAATGCTCTTACCCTAGATCTCGAATCCATTGAATTAACTCAAGAACAGTTTTACCAACTGTGCATTAATAACCGCGATCTACACATCGAACGTAATGCTAATGGAGATTTAGTAATTATGCCCCCAACAGGGGGACAAACAGGCAATCGTAATGGTCGATTAATTCAACAATTGTTTAATTGGTCAGATAGTAACGGTACTGGTATTGCTTTTGATTCTTCCACTGGCTTTATTTTGCCTAACGGTGCAAACAGATCCCCCGATGCTTCTTGGATACCGCTAACTAAATAGAATGCACTGACAGATCGAGAAAAACAAAGATTTTTGCCTTTATGTCCCGATTTTGCGGTGGAATTATTGTCTCCCAGCGATAATTTAGCCAAGACTCAAGCCAAGATGCAGGAATATTCAGATAATGGCACGATCTTGGGTTGGTTGATTAATCCAGTACAACAACAGGTAGAAATATATCGTCAAGGGAAACAACTAGAGATTTTAGATAAACCTAATAGTTTATCGGGGGAAAATGTATTGTCGGGGTTTGTTTTGGATCTACAGCCTATTTGGTGATACAGAATTAAATAGCGATCGCACCAGTACAATAGAAAACCCTATTACCAATACCACCATCAGCCGTAACCGTAGCCACATCAACAAAACCAGCACTTACCATTAAAGATTCCAAATCTTGGGGTTGATAAGTAGTAAAACCGTGTTGGGTTAATTTAGTTTGTGCCAAAAATTCAGGGGAATTGTAGCAGATAATTAGCTTTCCTTGAGGTTGCAAAAGACGTTCGCACTCCTCTAATACTTTTTGCGGATTCGACCAAAAGTAAATTGTATTGACAGTACAGATTTTAGTAAAAGTATTATGTTCATAGGGCAAACTTTCTCCAATAGCTTCCTTGAGTTCGAGATGTCCTTTGTTTATTGCTGGGGAGAATTTTTTACTAGCCATCTCAATCACGTCTATTTGAGGATCTATACCTGCAATACGACTGGGAATTTGACTATTAATAATCTTTTCTAACAAATATCCCCCACCAAAACCAATTTCTAAGACAGTATCTTTTGACTGAAGATCTAGCTGTTGAAAGGTAAAATCATTCATGGTGGCATTGCCTTTGTTAAGTAGCTTCATTAGCAAGCGACCAAAAATACCAGATGGATAACCTAATTGTTTAGCCAGAAAAGCACGAATCATGATATTGCAGATAAATTCAGATCTTATAAAAAATTGTAGAAATTTGTAAGACGATCGCATTATTGCCCAGGCTTTTATGGCACACGATGCGGTTCATGTCATAACTGGGATGGATATTTCTCCCGAATCAGAGATTATTTTGGATACTTGGCAATTTTGGGCGACTTATCCAGGGGAAGACTTTTGGGATTCGATGCGAGTTACTAAAAAGATTTTTAGCGATCGCGAATTCAATCAGCGGATTAAGGATATTATTACTGCTAGTTCCCTCAAAGACTGGTTGTGGTGGCTATGGCAGTGCTTTATTCCCTGTTGTAGGGCGATTGCGAAGCTAGCCGAAGGCATCGCCTTTTCTTGGCAGATGACTAAAAAATGGCATACCTATGACTTTCAGGAATATTTAGATGTGCCGTTAGTGAATATTCGCGCCGAATACAACATACAAATAATAAGTAATAAGTAATAAGTAATAAGTAATAAGTAAGTAATAAACAATAATTATGTTTGTTCCAAGAGAATTCAGTTCTAGTCCTTTTCAAGAACTTAATCCCAGTACCTATCGATTTACCGTACCCAGTTTTATAGAGATTGACGGGCGATCGCTTTTATTTCTCAAAAATCAGCAAGAAACTCCTGTTTTATTCCCCGATGGCACGATTTTAGTGGCTACTCAGGGAGTAATTGATTACTTTGGACAGGTAGAAGGAGGTAAATATTTGCCCAATCTACCCGAAACAGACCCCTTTATCAACTTGCCTGTAGGAGAAAATCGGCTTGATAATACTGCTACCTTTGCCGACTTTGATCGCGATGGTAATGCCGATCTCATTTATAGTGCTGGTGGGGAAATTGCTTATTATCGTCTGGATGAGAATAATATTTTTCAAGCGGTTACCGATAATCCCTTGGCAGATTTTACTCAGGGTGGAACAATCTCCCACAGCGCGATCGATCTCGATGGCGACGGCGATTTAGATGCAGTTGTTAAATCTACTAATAGCGACAACGCAGCATTTTATCTCAATAATCAGGGAGTCTTAAGTCCCTTTACAGGGGAAGTTAATGTACCCAGTGGGATTAATCTCAATAACCCCGAAGCCATCTTTTCCGTTGATGAAGATAATGATGGCGATCTAGATGTTATTTATCACAACAACGACGGTACTTTAAGTCTGTTTCGCAATAACAACGGACAGTATAGTGCGGTTGCCGAGTCTAATAATCCCTTTGCAGGTGTCGATCTGGCTGGTGGTTTTCCTGGTTTTGGGGATATGGATGGGGATGGCGATCTAGATTTGTTGGTAGGTAATGTTAATGGTGGTTTAGATTTTTATGAAAACCTGCAAGTGTCAGGAGATTTGACTCCTATAGCTGCGAGCGATCGCTTTGAAGTTTTTAGTCAAAACTCCCAAGAACTAGATGTACTATTTAACGATTATGGCGCACAAGGACAGACTTTAAGCATTAGTACGGTTGATGAAACTTCAGCTTTAGGGGGAACGATTGCGATCGCTGATAATCGTCTTATTTATACGCCTCCCCAGGGAATTAACAATCCCACCGAAGATAGCTTTAGCTATACCGTTACCGATGAAAGCGGTCAAACCGATACAGCTACCATAACCCTAACTATTTTTCCCCGTTTGTTTGTTCCCCAGACAGGAGAAGACAACCCTTTCGATGGTTTTGATGTGGGTACGGATTCGACTCCTCTTTTATTTGACTTAGATTTTGATGGGGATTTAGATCTCTTTTCTGGTAATGGAGGAGGAACAATTGATACTTTTGAAAATGATAATGGAGTCTTTATTCCCTTAGAAGGAATGGATAACCCATTTAATGGTTTGCGATTGGGTAATTTTGGTACTAATTCTGCGATCGCCATAGCGGATTTCGATCGGGATGGAGATGTAGATTTTGTCGGCGGTTCGAGTGCAACTAACGATGAATTGGAATATTTTTACTATCGCAATGACAATGGTTCTATTACTAGGCTAACAGACGACAATCAACCCATTGAGTATCTCAAGTCCATTGGCAGTAATATTAAACCCGTAGCAGTAGATTGGAATAATGATGGTTGGATCGATCTCTTTTCCACTGATAGTAATGGCTTACTGCACTATTTTCAAAATCAATCGGGAACTTTAATCGAAGTTAACGACTCAGCGAATCCCTTTCAAGCAATTAATGAGGCAGGAGAAGGACAAGAGTTAGATATTGGCAGAGATGCTTCTGTAGCTTTCCTCGATTGGGATCTAGATGGCGATTTAGATCTAATGGTAGGTCAACGTTTGGGAAGTATTATTGCTTTACGTAATGATGGTGGCAGTTGGACGAGATTAACGGGACAAGACCATCCTTTGGGAGAAAATATCGATATTGGTATTCGGGCAACTGTAGCTGTCGGAGATGTAGATAATGATGGCGATGTTGATTTAATTGCAGGTAATGACGACGGTACTTTTCTTTATTGGTCGGCTTCTGGTAGCGATCTAGTTGATAATTCCCCAGCAAACAACGAATCAAGTTTAGATGCTCCAGGCAATACAGTATTTCGTTTCTTTAATGAAGCAGGATTTCATTTTTATACTACCAGTACCGAAGAACGAGACTATATTATTAACAATCTCAGTAACTATCAATATGAAGGTGGTGCTTATGTTGCAGCCGATCCTTTAACCGAAAAACCTGAAATTGTCCCCGTATACCGTCTATTTAATAACGATACTGGTTCGCATCTTTATACTACTAGTCAAACAGAAGTCGATTTTGTCCGAGCCAATTTACCCAATCTAACTTTTGAAGGAGAAGTATTTCATGCCTATGATTCTCAGGTTGAAGGTTCGATTCCGATCTATCGTTTCTTTAATGATGCTGGCAGTCATTTTTACACCCCATCATCCGCAGAAAGAGATTATGTAGACGAAAACTTGGACAATTACCAATATGAAGGTATTGCTTACTACGCCGATCCTCTTCCTGCAAATGCAGATGTACTTTGAACTTAATTTATTTAATTACCTGTGAACTTTTCATCTATTAATCAATTTCTTTCCTTGGCTATACAGCAGCCTTGGACGGCTATTTATACCAAGTTCGTAGCGATCGCCTTATTCTATGGGGCAACCGTACACATCAGCAATATGTTGGGATTAACGGGAACACCTTGGTTAACGACTCCCTTGTTATGGCGATCGCTCGATATATTGTTATTAATCTTTAACTTGGTAACGGCGATCGCATTATGGCGCGGTTTAGGTTGGTCGATTTGGTTGCTGTTTGGGGGAATTACTTTACTTCAGATATTGCCCTATACAGTATGGCGATCTCAGTTTGTCCTTAAACCTGGAGATGGGGAAATTCTCAATGGATTATTGGGTACAGAAATTTTACTTTTAAGTATTCTTGGCATTCTACTCTGGCTGAGAAAATAAATATCACCCTGCATAAACAATTTTCCTTCGACATATTGAGTAGGTGTCAGAAATAATCAAACCTTTATCAAATCTAGAAATAACCAATACAGATATTGAGGACTAGAAATATGGTTATTGCAGCACCCACTTTAAACTTTAAACCCAAACAAGCTACTCTACCTGTTAAAAGCTTTTTACAACGCTTGATGCTAGTTACCGACGGTAGAATCACCGATATAGTTCAAGCCTATTCGGGAGAAACCGTAGAAGCAGTCAAACTTCACCAAAAACTAATTAACTGCGACGCTAAATTTTCTTCTCTCCAGTTAGAAAAAAAACAACAAGTAATCGAGCGATCGATCGTACTTCAAGGAACGACAACTAAAACCAACTATTTATATGCCGACTCTTACTTAGTATTAGAACGTCTCGATCCTGAAATACGCAACCAGTTGATTTTTAGTCGCCAACCCATCGGCAAGCTACTGAGAGAAAACAAAGTTGAAACCTTCCGCGAAATTATTGACTGTGGTATCGAACCTGCTGGTAAGTTAGCCAAATATTTTGATATCGACACGAAAGCCGAGATTATTTATCGCACCTATCTAGTTTTAATCGATGGCTTGCCAGTTATGCAAATTACTGAAAAATTCCCCAGCAGCCATTTCATTTAACATTTATCATTCAACATTTATCATTTTTCGCTGTTCGATCTCCAATCTTAAGTTAATTAGCCTATCACTACCATTTATTGAGGAGAAGTAATTATGCCTATTAACCAAATCGCTACTAAAGTTTGTATCATTGGTGCGGGTCCCGCAGGGTTATTAATTGCGAATATTCTACGTCAAAAACGCATTCCCTGTATTGTCATTGAAAAATACTCCCAATCAGAAATTTATGCTCGCTCTCGCGCTGGTTTAGTTGATAATAAGACAGTAAACATTCTTCAGCAATATGGTTTGAGCGATCGCCTGTTTGAAGAAGGTACTCCTCACGGTAAATGTGAATTTCGCACTCCCAAACAAAGCTTTATTTTAGATTACGCGCAAAAATGCCAAGGTCAAACCCACTATACCTATCCCCAACAGGAATTATTAGTGGATTTGATTGAAAAATTAGAACAGCAAGACGGCACAGTTTTATATAACACCCAAGGTATTGAAATTACTAATAATCAGCACGGTGCTTGGGTGAAATGCGAACAAAACGGCAAAAAATTAGTTATTAAAGCCGATTTCATTGCAGGATGCGACGGTTTTCACGGTGTCTCTCGCGCTTCTATTCCCGAAACCATTACCAAACCCTACGGTAAAAACTTTGACTATGCTTGGTTGGCAATTACTGCCGAAGCACCACCTTCTACCGAACATATCATCTATGGCTTGCATCCCAATGGTTTTGCAGGACATATGTTACGCAATGAAAAAATCTCTCGCTACTACCTACAAATCCCCATGACAGATAAGGTAGTAGATTGGTCTGACGATCGCATTTGGTCTGAGCTTCAATTAAGATTGGCGCAAGATGGCTGGAAACTAACGGTTGGCAAAATTATCGGCAAACAAATCTTAAATATGCGTAGTTTTGCCCTCGAAACCATGCAACACTGTCGCTTATTTTTGGCAGGAGATGCGGCACACATCATGACTCCTGCGGGGGGTAAAGGAATGAACCTGGCAATTCAAGATGCTCATGTTTTGGCGAAGGCTTTTGTTAGCTACTATCGTCGTCACGACAATCTTCCTTTAAAAAATTATTCGGCAAATCGCGTTCCTGTTGTCAAACAAATGCAGCAGTTTTCTGAATCTTTACTCCATATGATTAATGTCCAAGATCTGAATACTGAGGCGGGTAAATCTCAACAACGAGTCCAAGAATTCAAGCGATCGCAACTAATTAATTCGGAAATTTATGCCCTCGATTTCTCTCGTAAATATGTCGGTTATATTCCAGGCGATCGAGTAATACCTAAAAAAAATACAACAGAAAAAAAGCCAGCTAAACTGAATCTTGCTGAATTACCACCTTTAATTGTGGGATAAATTAATAAGTAATAAGTCATAAGGGTAGTTTTATTTTGATCTTCAATAAAGCCACCCTTTTTTGATTCATAAACATTGACGAGTAACAATTAACTATCAACAATTAACTATCAACAAAATTTATATATGCCAAAACTTAGTTAATTTTTTGCGTCTTTGGAAGTTAACTGCAACTAGAGAATCGTGACTGAAAGAATATTCCGAACCTTCATTATGAATTTTATCTACAGTCTGAGAAATTACTTGATTAATTTGTGGTTGATATTCAGCAATATACTTTTCTTTTAACTGATTGTATTCTTCTTCAGAAGTCGCGTACAAAGAAGTTACCACATCGTTATTGAGTACTAAAGCACAAACATCAGATAAGTTGATTCTTCTAGCTGCTTGGGGATATTTATTATTTACACAACTTACTGCTTCCTTGATTACTTGAAACTCGGCTACATTTGCCAAATCGATAGTCGCTAAAA
>NZ_JBZNBU010000073.1:0-4595 GCF_058530065.1 Waterburya sp.
ATAACTGGTCACTGATAACTCATAACTGACTACAAATATGACAATAAAAAAGATAATTTTAACAGGCGATATATTTAGGTCGAATCATCTGGGTAATGGTTCGCAAGATATAAATATTACCTGGTTATATGAAGCATTAAGACCAGGATTAAATTTAGCTGTAGATTTACCCATTGAAAAGCAATTATTTTCTAGGGAAGATACCTCTTTAACTCAAGCTGGCTATCAGGCGATCGAGTCAGAAGTTTCCTTATCAGGTTGGGCTAAGTTATATAAATATAAGCAACTAGACGATACTTTTTTAATGAATGTCTGGTTGGTTTTTAAAAACTCAATTGTAATTGCTTTTGAACTACCAGAAATCTTGCGAGATGCTTTAGATACTTTAGGTATTCCTTTTGTAGATATTATTATTCATCCAGTAAGATTTTTAGATGATATTATTTTCGGTATTAGAAGTAACAATCGGGAAATTTATCAGTTATTTACTCAATATATTGTGCCAGAAGAATTGATTTTACTTCAGGCAGGAATTGTGATGGCTTCTATGAGTCGTTTAAACCGTTTAGAGATATCTGGTAAGACTGCTTTATTTGCAGGACAAACTACCGATGATAAGGTATTAATCCATCAAAATAAATTTTATAAAGTCAAAGATTTTTGCGATCGCCTGGCAGAAATTTCGGCTAATTATGACACTCTCTTAATTAAAGCTCATCCCTACAGTTTAGATCCTTTTGAAGCTATTTCTATTTCCCGCTTATTTGGTAATTGTCAAATAGTTACAGACAACTTTTACTATTTAATGTCCCATGAAAATATCGAGGCAGTTTATAGTATTAGTTCTAGTACTTCTATCGAAGCTAAATATTTAGGTAAAGAAGGCTATCATTTCTCCGATTATCCTTTCCGCTTTACTGAAGAATATAACGAAGCAGAATTCAAACTCGGTTCTTTTTTTACTGTCGATGACACTATCTTCTCTGGAGATTTTTGGCGCAAAATCTTATCGCCTCTTGTTACAACTTCTCCCCTTACCAATCTGACAATTCCTAAAAAACCCAATCGCATCAGAACTTCTCTGCGTAGCTTTTGGGGATTCAATTTTGTCGATACCGACATCATCTGCGATCTGTATAGTCGTAGGTGATTATAACCTATAACCTATAACCTATAACGGCTTCGCTTTTACCAATAGCTAACAACTAACAACTAACAACTAACAACTAACTACTAACCATTAACAACTAACAAAATGTATACCAAACCGCCACCAAATACTGCCGCCTCAAACATATTTGAACTTCTACAACTAGAAGCTGCTGCAATCAATCGAACTTCGGAAAAACTCGATCGCACTCAAGCAGATAATAGCCTACAAATCCTTCAGAATTGCACTGGAAAGGTGATTATGACTGGGGTAGGTAAATCGGGAATTGTGGCGCAAAAAATCGCTGCAACTCTTACCAGTATCGGTACGTTAGCTATTTTTCTCCATCCTTGCGACGCGCTACACGGTGATTTTGGCATCGTTACTCCTCAAGATGTAGTAGTGATGCTGAGTAATAGCGGGGAAACCGACGAACTAATTACCATGATTCCTCATCTCAAATTACGTTCCGTACCCATAATTGGTATCTTGGGTAATATAAAATCCAGCATTGCCCGTCACGCAGATGCAGTATTAGACGCTTCAGTAGATCGCGAAGCTTGCCCCCTCAATCTCGCCCCCACCACCAGTACTACCGTCGCCTTGGCTTTAGGAGATGCCCTAGCCATGACTTTGGTACAGATGAAAGGTTTAACCCCAGAAGCTTTTGCCTATAATCATCCTGCGGGAAGACTGGGTAAGCGTCTAACTCTGCGAGTTAGAGATTTGATGCACGATCGCAACTATCCCCAACTTTACCCCGACGCACAATGGACTGATGTAGTCTGTGCTTTGACTCAGGGGGGTTTTGGTGCGGTCAATATTATCGATAGCGAAAACTTACTATTGGGAATCATTACCGATGGGGATTTACGCCGTTGGATTATGAAAAGTCATGCAGAGTATATCTACAGCCTCACTGCTAAAGACATGATGACCAAAGATCCCGTAGTGGTCAATCCCCAAACCCTCGCTTACGATGCGTTGCAACTGATGGAAAAGCGAGAGTCACAGATTTCGATTTTACCTGTTGTCGATGGCGACAACAAAAGTATTGGTTTAATTCGTTTACACGATATAGTTAGGAGTGGACTATAATGAAGAATCTCGGTGTAATTCCCGCCCGTTATGATTCTCAGCGTTTGGCTGGCAAGGTTTTAGCCTTAATCGGTAATAAGCCAATGGTGCAATGGGTATACGAAGCAGCGGTAAATTCTCAAGTATTCGATAAAGTAATAGTAGCCACCGACAGTTTACTGGTTAGCGATCGCGTTAATAGTTTTGGCGGTGAAGTAGAATTAACTAGCAGCGAACATTCTACAGGTACAGATCGCGTGGCAGAAGTAGCCACCCGCTATCCCGAATACTCGGTAGTAGTAAATGTCCAAGGAGATCAGCCTTTTGTCACTTCTCAGATGTTGCGGGAGTTAGTCACACCCTACCAAGAAGGAGAGTTACCCGAAATGACTACTCTAGCTTGTCCTCTCGATCGGGCTACCGACTATCACAATCCTAATGTAGTTAAAGTAGTCTGCGGACAAAACAAACAGGCTTTATACTTTTCGCGATCGCCAATTCCTTTTTATCGCAATTCCATAGAAGTACCCGTCTACCACCATCTCGGCTTATATGCCTTCCGTCAGGATTTTCTCGAAACTTATACCCAACTTCCTGCTACTCCCATCGAACAATGCGAAGGTTTGGAACAATTGCGAGTCTTAGAACATGGCTACACCATCCGCGTCTGTCAAACAGCTAAAGCTGTTATGGAAGTTAACACCGCCGAAGAATTAACTAAAGCACAAAATTTAGTACTAGAAACTGCTTAATTATTACGATATTTAATTAAAATGAACCAAAAACCTTGTTTCCTCATCGCCAAACAACGCTCTGGTACTAGAGTCTTTGGCAGAATGCTCGAATCTCATCCTGCGATTGCTTATTGTAGTGAAGTTTTTCATGAAAATGCTTCTGATAAAAATGGCTATTTTCATTTCTTAAAACGTCAAATCGAACGAGATTCAGGTAACCTTAAATATCTTTATCCCGATCGCCGCGAAGAGTCTTTCCAAGATTTTCTGGATTTTCTGGGGGAAGGATATGGCAAAAATAAGTTTGTTTTAGATTTAAAATATAATCAGCTACATCACTTAAATGATTATTGGTATTTGACTAATAATCAACCCCAAGTCCTCAAGTTTATCAAGCAAAATAAATATCCTGTAATTCACCTGATTCGGAGAAATGTTCTTAAAGTTTTAGTGTCTCAAACTTTAGCCTCAAAGCATCAAATTTGGCACGCTAAACCAGAGCATCTGAAAAAGATTGGCAACACTAAAATTACCTTGAATCCTACTACTATTTTTAATCAACTGAATAGTAGAAAGAAAGAAATAACTCGGATTGCTTCATTCTTTAAGAATTATAAGAATTCTATTACCCTCTATTACGAAGATTTATTTGATGAAAATCGTTCTTTTTCTCCCAGTACGGTTAACTCTTTAGCAGAACTTTTAGAAGTAGATGCTGCCAGATTCAATACCGAACCTTTTTACGTCAAGCAAACTTCTTTGTTAACTAACGTCATTGATAACTTTTATGAAATCAAGGAAAGTTTGCAAAACACGGAATTTGAATGCTATTTATAAGGGATTTTAAGCTAAAAAAATTAAAACAATGACAATATATCTCCATTGTGGCGGACATAAAACAGCTTCCAGTTTCATGAAAATGTTCTTGCGTAAAAACCAAGAATTATTTGCCGAACAAAAAATTGCTATCCATTTAGATCGATTTCGCGATCGCGATATTTCCGCCAATGATATTATCAAGTTGGCAGAAGAAGATTACCAAAATAATTATCAACAAATAATTATTTCTGAAGATGCCAATATTATTGGTTTGATGCCTGGTATTTTTCGAGCGAGCGAGCGCAATTTTTTTCATCCCAATTCTATTCTTAAGTTTGCTAATTTGATTAGTAAGGTGAATGAAAAATATCCCACAAAATTTTTGTTATGCGTTCGCCGACAAGATAGTTATTTAGAATCTTGTTATAAATTTCGTAAAATTCATGGTGCAAAATACTCTTTAGATGAGTTTTTAAAAGAAATAGAAGAATTTGATATTTCTTGGTACAACGTAGTTAATGCTGTAGCTTATCAAATCGGTCAAAAAAACTGTATTACTACACCCTATGAAATACTGAAACAGTCCCAAGTAGAATTCATTAAGATTTTTTTCCAATCGATTATCGATCTCGACTTAGAACGAGTGGTTTTTCCTCCACCTAATAATCTAGGTGCGTCGGAATTAATGATGGCAACGATCGATTATTTCGATAATCAATTTACTGAGATTCCTCCCAAACATCGTCAGGGAATATTAGAAATCATTAAAAAACGAGAACCGCAAAATAATCCTAAACCTTCCCTCCTGTTAGATA